>JASBUE010000328.1 GCA_030148045.1 Candidatus Tenderia sp. | reverse complement strand
ACGCCATCATCCGTCGCCTGCCGGCGGTGGAGACCTTGGGCTCGGTGAGCATCATCGGCAGCGATAAGACCGGCACCCTGACGCGCAACGAGATGACCGTGCGCAGCCTGGCCCTGGCCGCCGAAACCCTCGAGGTCGGCGGCACCGGCTATGATCCCCACGGCGATTTCAGCCTGGCGGGCGTGAGTCTCGATCCGGACCGTCACCCGCTGCTGCAACAGACCCTGCGCGCCGCCTGCCTCTGCAACGACGCCGCGCTGGAGCACCGAGAGAGCGGCTGGTGCGTGCACGGCGATCCCATGGAGGGGGCGCTGCTGGTGGCCGGGGCCAAGGCCGGCCTGGACCTCGCCGCAGAGGCGCAAAACCTGCCCCGCACCGACCTGATCCCCTTCGATTCGCAGCACAAGTACATGGCCACCCTGCACCACAGCCACGCCGGCGAGGCCCTGATATTCCTCAAAGGCGCACCCGAGCGCGTATTGCAGCTGTGCACACAACAACGCAACGGTGAGCAGCTGGAGCCGCTGAAGGTGAACGACTGGCACGCCCGCATCGACACCCTGGCGCGGCAGGGGCAACGGGTATTGGCGCTGGCCTACAAACAGGTGCCAACGACCCAGCAGACCCTGGAGTTCGCCGACGTGGCCGACGGCATGGTGCTGCTCGGCCTGTTCGGCCTGATCGATCCGCCCCGTGACGAGGCGATCGCGGCCGTGGCCCAATGTCAGGCGGCGGGCATCCGGGTGAAGATGATCACCGGCGATCACGCTGTCACCGCCGTCGCCATCGCGGCCCAGCTCAAACTGGCCAATACCGACCAGGTCATCACCGGCCACGATCTGGATCAAATGGACGAACAGACGTTGCGCCGCCGGGTGGCCGATGTCGACGTCTACGCCCGGGTCAGCCCCGAGCACAAGCTGCACCTGGTCAGACTATTACAGGAGCGCGGCGCCATCGTCGCCATGACCGGCGACGGCGTCAACGACGCCCCGGCCTTGAAGCGCGCCGATGTGGGCATCGCCATGGGCCACAAGGGCACCGAGGCGGCCAAGGAGGCGGCCGAAATGGTGATCACCGACGACAACTTCGCCTCCATCGCCCGGGCCGTGCAGGAGGGACGCACGGTCTACACCAATCTGAAAAAAGCCATCATCTTCCTGCTGCCGGTCAACGGCGGCGAGTCGCTCACCATCATCGCCGCCGTGCTGCTGGGCTTCACCCTGCCCATTACGCCGCTGCAGATCCTCTGGGTCAATATGGTCAGCTCGGTGGCCCTGGCCATGGCGCTGGCCTTCGAACCGGCCGAGCCCGATGTCATGCGCCAGCCGCCGCGCCCGGCGCGCGAGCCGTTGTTGTCCGGCTTTTTGATCTGGCGCATCCTGCTGGTGTCGGTGCTGTTCGCCGCCGGCGTGTTCGGCATTTTCAGCTGGTCCCAACTGCACGGTTCGACCCTGGAGGAATCGCGCACCTATGCGGTGAACACCCTGGTGGCCATGGAGGTGTTTTATCTCTTCAGTGTGCGTTATCTGCGCGCGCCCTCGCTCACCCTCAGGGGGCTGCTCGGCACCCGCGCGGTCCTGATCGCCGTTGGCTTGGTGCTCGCGCTGCAATTGATCTTCACCTACGCCCCCTTCATGGAACGCCTGTTCGACACCCGGCCGGTGGATTTCGTCTACGGCCTGGAGATCGTCATGCTGGGGGTGCTGCTGTTGGTCATACTGGAACTGGAAAAACTGGTTCGTCGGCGCCATACGGCGCGTCGCCCCCCCCACGAAACGGAGGATTAGCCCATGAAGCGCTTCAACAATATCCTGTTCGTCAGCGAACAGCTGGACCACAACCTGGCCGCCTTTGAGCGCGCCGTTGCCCTGGCGGAACAACACCAGACGCGCCTGAGCGTGGCGGACGCCGTCCCCGAACCACCCTCGCGCCTGCAATCCATCACCGACGAACTCTCCCCCGCCATGCTCACCGACGCCCTGCGCGAGGAGTGCCGGGATGCCCTGGCGCAACTGGTCACAGCCCACGGCCGGGGAATGCAGGTCGACATCCAGGTGCTCTCCGGACCGCGCTTTCTGGCCATCATTCGCACCGTGTTGCGCAACGGCCATGATCTGGTGATCAAGGCGGCCCACGACGACACCACCTTCAAGGAGCGCATCTTCGGCAGTCAGGATACCCATCTGCTGCGCAAAT
>JASBUE010000280.1 GCA_030148045.1 Candidatus Tenderia sp. | reverse complement strand
CCGGCCAACAGGGCAAAGGCCACACATTGGGGCAGCACGATCACGGCGCCGGTGAGACCGGCGAACAGGTCATGGCGCAGGCTGCGGCGGTTGATTTTGCGCCACCAGCCGGGCGGGCGAAAGAGGGGCAATGCCCGGGGTGAAGAATGGTGTCTATCCATCTGCTGTCGCGTACGTCCGTCCCTTGTTGTGCCGCCGGTCCCCGGCTTGATCGAGGCGGGCGGGCCTTCATTCTAATTGAATTATCCATCCGTCAATCGGTTGTTATCGGCATACTCTTGAACTTTGGCGTTTTGCCCCTATCTAACATGGCTGGAATTTGTCCGGCCGCTTGCGCCGCAGTTTTTATCTGGAGGATAAATGAAACGCATATTCCTGTTTTTGGCCACCAATCTGGCGATTATCGTGGTGCTGAGTATCACCCTGCGCCTGCTGGGGGTGGAGCGGATACTCGATGAGCAGGGCGTAGGGCTGGATCTGAAGGCACTGCTGATTTTCGCCGCGGTGTTTGGTTTTGGCGGTTCATTTATCTCCCTTGCCATCTCGAAGTGGATGGCCAAACGTACCACCGGCGCCAAGGTGATCGAACAGCCCGCCAACGAGGTCGAGCGCTGGCTGGTGGAGACGGTGCGCCGCCAGGCCCGGCAGGCGGGTATCGGCATGCCTGAGGTGGCTATCTTTCCGTCCCAGGCGCCCAATGCCTTCGCCACCGGTATGAGCCGTAACAAGGCCCTGGTGGCGGTGAGCAGCGGCCTGTTGCACCAGATGAACCGGGACGAGATCGAGGCGGTGCTGGGCCATGAGGTGGCCCATGTGGCCAATGGCGACATGGTCACCCTGACCCTGATCCAGGGGGTGGTCAACACCTTCGTGATCTTTTTGTCCCGCGTCATCGGCCATACGGTCGACCGGGTGGTATTCAAAAACGAGCGCGGTCACGGCCCGGCCTTCTGGATCACCACCATCATCGCCGAGATCGTGCTCGCTATTCTGGCCTCGGCCATCGTGCTCTGGTTCAGCCGTCAGCGTGAATTCCGTGCCGACCAGGGCGGCGCCCGGCTGGCCGGACGCGACAAGATGATCGCCGCCCTGGAGCGCCTCAAGCAAGGCACCGCCCAGGTGGAACTGCCGGATCAGCTGGCCGCCTTCGGCATCAATGGTGGTGTCCGTCAGGGCATCAAGAAACTCTTCATGAGTCATCCGCCCCTGGATGAACGGATCGAGGCCCTGCGCCGTGCCGCTTTGTAGATAGCCTCTTGTCACGGCAGCACTCACGCTGCCGTGATTCCCCGTTTCCGCGCCGTTTTTTCCTTCCCGTTCAGCGATTATTCAGTTTCGCCGGGGTAAGCTGATGTCAGCCCTAGAGGGGTTTTGCCTTATCCACGGGATAGGGGAGGGAAACTATAGAGTGAGTCGACAATGTAACGATTCATCACTTACTTCACGAGGAGAAACACTATGAAACGTATTATCGCATCAGCGGTCCTGGCGTCGGCCTTTGTCGCCGCGCCTGCAATGGCTGATTTGGATCTGGCCAAGAAGAGCGGCTGCCTGGCCTGTCACAGCGTTGACGCCAAGGTTGTGGGTCCCGCATGGAAAGACGTCGCTGCCAAGGTTAGTGATCGCGACCTTATCATCAACTCTATCAAGAAGGGTGGCAAGGGTAACTGGACTGAAGTTACCGGCGGCGTTCCCATGCCTCCCTACTCACCCCGTGTTTCCGATGAAAACATCGAGAAGCTGGCTGACTTTATCCTCAGCCTGAAGTAATAGCGATTAAATAAGTTAACTGACGTACCTTTAGAACCCCGGGCGCGCCGAATCCCCCCTCGGCACCCCGGGGTTTTTTTATGTCTGGCATTGGCGCAGACGTCGGCCGGTGGTGGCGTCGCTGTGCCAAAACCCCCATTAATTCGGTTATCCTTAGGTGTTTATTCGGCTGAGTCGGAAAGCACCATGCGATTATTGATAGTGGAAGATGAGGCGGAGCTGAGGCAACAGCTGCAGCAGCGCTTCCAGGATGAAGGGTATACAGTGGATGTGGCCGCCGATGGCGAGGAGGGGCTTTATATCGCCCGCGAATACCCTGTCAATATCGCCATCGTCGATATCGGTCTGCCCAAGCTCTCCGGTATTGAGTTGTTGCGGCATTTGCGCGCGGCGGGCAAGGGTTTTCCCGTGTTGATTCTCACCGCCCGCGGTCGTTGGCAGGACAAGGTGGATGGGCTGGACGCCGGTGCCGACGATTATCTGGTCAAACCGTTCCACATCGAAGAGCTGGTGGCGCGGGTCAAGGCCCTGCTGCGTCGCGCCGCCGGTCTCTCCCGTCCCGAGGCGGCGTACGGCCCCATCCGGCTGAACACCTCGACGCAGCAGGTGTTTCTCGACGGCCGCGAACTGGAGCTGACCGCCTACGAGTACAAGGTGCTCGAATATCTGATGCTCAACGCCGGCAAGGTGCTTTCCAAGGCCGAGCTCACCGAACATATCTATGAACAGGATTTCGACCGCGACAGTAACGTGATCGAAGTATTCGTCGGACGGCTGCGGCGCAAGCTGGACCCGGACAACGCCCTGCAACCCATCGAGACTCTGCGTGGCCGCGGCTACCGTTTTACCCTGAGCCGGGAAGGGGCGTGAATCTTTCCATCAACAGCCGCATGCTGATTGCGGCCAGTATCATCCTGTTCAGCTTTCTGGGTATCACCGGTGTTACCTTGGAGGGGTCGTTCCGTGCCAGTGCCGAGGAGTCGTTCAAGGAGCGGTTGCGGGTCCACCTGAATGCCCTGATTGCCTCGGCCGACCTGCAGGAGGACGGTACCATGCGTTTAATCTACGCCTTGCCGGAAACCCGCTTTTTCACCGAACATTCGGGGCTGTATGCCAAAATCCTCGGCAACGACGGTGAGATCGTCTGGTCGTCCCCTTCCATGGAGGGCATGGCCCTCCCCATCAGCGGCCGGTTGCGGCGCGGCGAGGAGCGTTATCGACAGCTGGTCACCTCCACCGGTGAACCGGTGCTGGTCTATATGCTGGGGCTGACCTGGGGGGAGCAGGAAAAATTCAAGGAAGGCTACACCTTCGCCGTGGCCGAGAGCCTGGAGCGCTTCAACCAGCAGCTGCATGAGTTCCGCAAGAGCCTTTGGGGGGCGCTCGGCGCTGTCACGCTGATCCTGCTGGCCATGTTGACCCTCATCCTGCGCTGGGGGCTGGCGCCGCTGCGCGAGGCGGCCGAGGACTTGTGTGATATCGAGGCCGGCCGTCATCTGCAGCTACACGGTAATTATCCCAAAGAATTGCGCGGCCTGACGGATAACCTCAACGCCCTGATCAGTACCAACCGGGAGCACGAAGAGCGTTATCAGGCCAGTCTGGGTGACCTGGCCCACAGTCTGAAAACGCCGCTGGCGGTGTTGCGCGGCGCGGTTGAACTGCCCAATCAGTCGGTGACCCTGTTGCGGGCCACGGTCGAGGAGCAGGTGGAGCGCATGGACCAGATCGTGCAGTACCAGCTGCAGCGCGCCGCCACCTCGGGGCGGACGGCGCTGGTGGCGCCGGTAGATCTGCAGGCCGTCACGCGCAAGATCGCCAAGGCCCTGGCCAAGGTATATGCCGACAAAGGCATCGAATGCCGCATCGATATCGAATCCGGCCTGGAGTTTCACTGCCAGGAGGGCGACATAATGGAGCTGCTCGGCAACCTGCTCGACAACGCCTACAAGTGGGGCAGGAAACAGGTGGAGATCAAGATCCGCCGCGATGTTTTCGGGGACGACGGCGAAGCGGGATTGCTGGTGAAGATCCGCGATGATGGACCGGGTATCGAGGAACAGCATCTGGAGACGGTTCTTGCCCGCGGCGGCCGCGCCGACAGCCAGACCAGCGGCCACGGCCTGGGCCTGGCCATGGTGCAGAACATCGTCGGACTCTATCACGGCCGGCTGCGGATCTCGCGCGCCGCCCTGGGCGGGGCGGAGGTGACGCTCTGGTTGCCCTGGAGTTGATGGTTGTTCACCATAAAGTTCCGCCGCTGATCGGCCGATAATATGGGTGTAAGACTGCTTTTTGTCTCGATCCCACAGCGGACGTTGGATCCAAACTTAGGAGTACGAGTATGGATATCAGCGGAGTAATGGCACCCGTCGCCAGTCAGGTGGCAAGGCAAAAGACCGGCGATGCGGTCGGTATCTCGGTCCTGGACAAGGCGATGGATATTGAGGTGGCGGCTGCCGCGGAGTTGATCAACAGCGTCGTCAATCAGAGCCAGGAAGTCCCCACCGAGAAGCTGCCCCCTTATCTGGGTCGCAATTTAGACGTTACAGCCTAAACGCGTGTCAGAAAATCAGTTCTCCACCTTCCGTCGGGTTGGTGGAGAACAGCTGTCGCGCCCAGCCGGCAAAGTCCAGTTCGAACTGCTTGCTTAGTTGCACGGCCTGCTCTGACAGGGCCGGCAGGGTGAGTCGTGCCGGCCGTTGCCGAAAGGCGAAGACGATGATGTTGATGTGGCCGGACACGGTGAGGCAGAGGGTGGCGCAGTCGAATTGTCGGCGCAGCCGCCGGAGGATGGCTTTGAACGTTGCCGCGTCATCGGTGATCAGGTTTATCACCAGCATGCCGTTCTCTTTTAGTCGGTCGTAACAGCGTCGATAAAAACCGTTGTCGAAGAATGGCCCAGGCACTTCCGCGCCGCTATAGATATCCACCAGCAGCAGTTCGTAACGGCCTTGATCATGGCCAAGGAAGTGCGAGGCATCATCAATGCAGATCCTAAGCTTGTCGCTTTCGGGTAGGGCGAACCAGTCGCGGCATACCGCCACCATGGCGCTGTCGATTTCCACCGTCGTGACGCGTGTCCGTGGCAGGTGATGGTGCAGACAGCGCACCAGATCGCCGCCACCCAGGCCCAGCAGCAACACGCTTTCGGCGGGGCGCTGGAACAACAGGCCCGCCATCATGGCCTGCATGTAGGGCAGGATCAGTTGTTGTGGCCGCTCCAAATTCAGCGCGCTTTGCACGGCATACCGATCGGTGCGCAAAAATCTTATACCGTCGCTCTGGAGCACCTCGATGGTGTGGAATGCCGAACGACGCAGGTGGATCAGTTCGCCTTTGGGAAACTCCATCAATTCACCTCGTTCCCGAATTGTAGGATAATGAAGGCGCGCATCGCCACCCCCGGCACGGTCATGCCCTGGCTGCTGATATCGGCTGTCGCGTTCACGTCCCCCCCCTCATTTTCGTTTTTTGTCCGAAGGGTGTGGCCCAGTTCCCCCTGCAGGTTGGCACTCGCCATCACTACGCTGTTCAGGGGGTGGCCGTCACCACCACCGCCGAGCAGGTAAACGTAATTGCCGTCGGTGGCGGCGGCAGAGGCGCTGCGTGCCACCGGCAGAGATGTTGTGAAGCGCCAGGGGCCTAGTCCGCCGGCGTTATCGATACGCGCCATCTCGACACTCGCGAGCCGTTCGCTGCCGGTGTGGCCGCCGGCGATGTAGAGATGGTTGCCCAGTGTGAAGGCCGCGGCCACCAGTCGCGGCGACAGCAGGCTGTGGTCTTCGATATGCCAGGGGGCGAGCTGGCGGTCAGCCTGGATGCGGCTCGATTCCACATTGCTGTAACTGGGCCTGCCCGGGTTGCGCATGTGTCCGCCGAGCAGGTAGATCACATCGTCTGCCGCGGCGGCGGAATGGATATAGCGGTCGATGATAGATTCATGTTGCTCCATGCGCCATTCACTCAAGCGCCCATCGTCCAGAATGGTGGCCTGTTCCGTGGATTTGAGAAAATGGCCGTCATAGCCGCCAATGGCATACAGGGTGCTGCCATGCAGCACGGTCTTGAGTCCGCGCCGCGGTGTTGTTAAGTGGCTGACAGTTTGCCAGGGCCCCAACGAACCGTCGCTGTTGATCCTGGCACGTTCCACCGAAGCGATGGGATAGTTCTGCTCGCCGGGGGCGCCGCTGCCACCGCCAAGCGTGTAAAGAAAACCATTATGGGCTACGGCGGCGTTGTAAAACCGGACTTCATTGAGCGAGCTGGTGCGGCGCCATTGTCCCAGACGGCCGTTTGAAAGAATGGGGGCGTATTCCACGGGGCGGACCTAACGGCCGTCACCGTCGATGCCGCCGACCACATACAGATAACCCTTATAGGTGGCTGCTGCCGGGGCGCGGCGCGGTAGTTGAAATGCTGTGACTTCCAGCCA
>JASBUE010000252.1 GCA_030148045.1 Candidatus Tenderia sp. | reverse complement strand
GTACCCTGTAACAACAGCCACGGGCAGGTGGGGGACACCAGCCCCTGAAAACGCAGCAGATTCACCGCCGGCGCCACCGTGATCAATTGGCCGATCCGGCGTTGCGTGCTGGCACGCATGGCCACGTAGGCGCCGAAGGAGAAACCCGCCAGCCACAGGGGATGGGCGTGGATATTCTCATCCAGCCAGTCCAGCACCGCCAACAGGTCATCGGTCTCGCCCATGCCTTCGGCATAACCGCCCTCACTGCGGCCGACGCCACGGTAGTTGAAACGCAGAGTCGCCAGGCCCAAATCGTGGCCGGCGCGGGCCAAAGTGTGCACCACCTTGTTATGCATGGTGCCGCCATGCTGCGGATGGGGATGACAGACCACCAGGACGCCTTTATCCAAGCGGTCGAAATTCTCCGCCAAGGCCTCCAGGGCGCCCGCGGGGCCGTCGACAAACAGGGACTTTGAATCAGTCGCAGACATCTTGTGGCTTGATAAACAGGTTTCCAGGCGCCCCATTCTACCACCCCCGCCAGGCCAAGCCCTTGTTTTTGCAGTGGGTATGAATAATATGCCGGCTTGCAGCGGTCGATATAAATAACAGGCGGTTCATACGCTATGGTGATTACGATGACAGCTCAGCAAACGCCTCTCAGGATCATCGGCGCCGCCTCCGGGCTGGGGGCGCCGGATGCCCGTTGCGCCGACGGGCCGTCGGCATTGCGGGAACTGTTGCAACAACACCCCCTGTCAACACTGGCCTGGCACCAAACGGTAAGCTCCAGGAAAACCGGGGGGCCGGCGCTGCCCGACTTTATTCACCGCCTCGCGGACGCCTGTACGGCGTTGTTGCAAACCGAGGCGCGCATCGCCGTGGTGGGGGGGGACCATTCGTGCGCCATGGGCACATGGCGCGGCGTGGTACGTGCCCTGGGAGGGCCGCTGGGGCTGATCTGGATCGATGCCCACCTGGACGCCCACAACCCGGCCAGCAGCCCCAGCGGTTACTGGCACGGCATGCCCGTGGCCGCCCTGTTGGGGAAAATGGGGTCGGGTTCAGCGGACCATGGCGATGCCGTGATCGACCAGCGCCATCTCTGCCTGGTGGGAGTGCGCAGCTATGAAGGGGCGGAACACAAGCTGCTGCGGCGGCTCGGGGTTCGGGTGATTACCATGAACGAGATCGACCGTATCGGTTTCGAGGCCACCATGACCGAGGCGACGGCGATCGCCACCGGCGGCACCCGGGCCTACGGTGTCTCCATCGACCTGGATGCCCTGGATCCCGCCGACGCCCCCGCGGTGGGGTCGCCAGTGGTGGGCGGGATTCGCGCCGCCGAATTGTTGCCCTGGCTCGCAGCGGTGGCGGCCGATCCACGCCTGCGGGCGCTGGAAGTGGCCGAATTCAACCCGGTGATCGATGTGGATCAACGCACCCTGAAACTGCTATTACGGATATTAAACCTGGCAAGCGGAGCAGAGCATGAATCCGACCATAGAACTTGAAGAACGGTATTGCGCCCACAACTACCTGCCCCTGCCGGTGGTGCTGGTTCGAGGCGAGGGGGTCCATCTCTGGGATGATAGCGGCAAACGTTATCTCGACATGATGAGCGCCTACTCCGCCGTCAGTCACGGCCACGGCCACCCGCGTCTGGTGCAGGCGCTGATCCAGCAGGCCAGCCAGTTGGCCATCGTTTCGCGCGCCTTCCATACCGACAAACTGGCGCCTTTTCTGGAACAGGCCTGCCACATGACCGGCCAGGAGATGGCCCTGCCCATGAATACCGGCGCCGAGGCGGTGGAGACGGCGCTCAAGGCGGCGCGCAAGTGGGCTTACAGCGTCAAGGGTGTCCCCGCCGACCGGGCCGAGATCATCGTCTGCGACGGCAACTTCCACGGCCGCACCATCAGCATTGTCGGCTTTTCCAGCGAGGCGCAGTACAAGGCCGGCTTCGGCCCCTTTCCGGCGGGGTTCACGTCGGTGCCCTTCGGCGACGTAGACGCCCTGGAGGCGGCCATCACCCCCAACACCGCCGCCTTTCTGGTGGAACCGATCCAAGGCGAGGGTGGCATCGTTGTGCCACCGCCGGGCTATCTGAAACAGGCGGCCAAGGTCTGCGACGACAACGATGTACTGCTGATCTGTGACGAGATCCAGACCGGCCTGGGGCGCACCGGCGCGCTGCTGGCGGCCGATCACGACGCCGT
>JASBUE010000236.1 GCA_030148045.1 Candidatus Tenderia sp. | reverse complement strand
GTAGGCCTGCTGGAACTTGAGGAGATTGGCCGCCTCCTCGTCGAGATTGACCCCGGACAAGTCATCCCTGGAGTTAATTGCCTGATCACGCAGATTCTCCTGCGAAGACTGGGTCAACTGAGCCTGCTTGGTCACAATCCCCACATCGGCCACCACGCCGCCATAAAAATCGGTATAACTGGCGGTACCGTTGCACAACAGGCGCTGGTTTTGCAGATCGGACATCAGCAATGCATTGCGGTTGTCGCCAACGCCATTGGTATTACTCTCGATGGTAAAGCGGTCGCCCACCGCCAGCGTACCGCTGATGGTAAATTTCAAATCGGTCAGCGCGGTGACCTCGGTCCCATTGGAATAGGCAAAGGATGTTCCGTTCCAGGGTGCCGGGCCCGAAATTACGTTGATATTGGCGCCGTCGTATTCCATGACGATATCGCTGGACAGCGGTGGCAGAGGCGAGGCCTGGAAATTACCGGTATCGGTCACCACCCCGGGACTGATGGTACCGCTGCCGGTGTTGTTGATGATGTCCGCCGAGGTCCTGACCGGAGCGGCGACCGCAATCTCGTCGGCGCTGTTTATCCCCATGGTCAGATCCTGTGCGCCGCGCCGCCCGGGCCTAATCAAAAAGCTGTCGCCGTTGTTCAGGGTGCCGGCACTGATATCCACACTAAAACCTTCACTCGTGGTATAGGGCACGGCACCGAAACTTACAACGCTGCCGTCGCTGGTGTTGGTCAAGGTGAAGGCGCCGCCACTGTAAAGCAGTTCGTATTCGTCGCCGCTGAGCTGTGACGAATCGGTCAGCGTGGCGGCAATGGTCGCGCTGCCGGTGTTGGCGTTGCCAGGCCTGACCTCAAGGCCGGGCACGTTGAAAAAATTTGTCCCCAGATTGCCGTTCAGGTCCTGTCCAAGACCATGTTGGACATTAAAGGTATCGGCAAAACCGATAGCCAGCGATCCCAGCGAATTCTGGGTATCGTTCAAAACCTGGTCACGAAAGTCGAACAGGGCGCCCAGCTGCCCACCGGAAATCTGGCTGCTGACCTGATTCAGACTGCCCCCGCCGCCTTGTACGCTGACCTCGAATTGACGTACGTCGTATTCGTTACGTGTAACCTCAAGGTCATAGGCGTCAAAATTGACGACCAGGCTCTGCCCCTTGCCGATGAAAACATTGACCGCGCCGTTGTCCTGCTCGACAGTGGTGATGGAGACCTTTTCAGCCAGCTGTTTCAATAGGGTGTCGCGTGCGTCCAGCAGGTCGTTGGGGGGATTCATCCCCGGAGCGAGTGAAATATCCCGGTTCATCTGGGCGATCGATTCGGCCAAACCGTTGATCTCGGCCACCACGTCCTCTACCTGGTCATTGAGCTGGCCGCGCAGATCCTCGAGGCGCTGATTGATATAGGCAAAGCGGTCCACCAGGGTTTCAGCCTGAGTAAAAAAGGACTGCCGCGGCGCGGTCGCGGACGGATCATTGGCCACGGCCTGTAGCTCGGAAAAGAAGCTCTCCATGGCCGGCGTCAGCCCTACTTCCGGATCGGCCAGCAATTCATCGATCAGGCCGGCACGACCGGCAAACATCTCGGCATAGCTGGCGCTGGCGGTATAGCTCCGTACTTGTCCGACCAGGAAACCGTCGTAGACACGCTCCACGCTTTGTGTGCGCACTCCGGTGCCCAGATAACTGCCACCGGCAAACTGCGGAATCTGGGTTCCCAGTTCCACCCGCTGGCGACTGTACCCTTCGGTATTGGCATTGCTGACATTCTGACTGACGGTCTGCAGGGCACGCTGGTAGGCCAGCAAGCCGCTCACACCGATTCCCAACATACCTGCAGCCATATCTGCACTCCAAACTATCGAAAAACATCACGAAGCCGTACGAATACAGCTCCCCTTAACTTAGGTTAGCGGCTGAGGCAGTGAACCCTTGAATTTCTGGTCCGCCTGATCGAACACCTCGCCGCCCATTATCCTGTTAATTTTGAATGAATATCCAGGATCAGTGGCATAACCTGCCTGATGCAGGGCCTGAACAAAGGCACTGCCGTCGGCGGCCTTTTCCAGCGCTCCCTGATAGCGCTCGGAGGATTTGAGAAAAGCGACATAATCCTTGAAACTGGCCTCGAAACTGGGATAGGAACGAAACGCCGCCAGCTGCCTGACCGGCGTGCCGCGTTCATATTCCAGGGTGGGTACCACCGCCCGTGGACCGTCCCAGCGGCTATCGGCCTTGATATTGAACAGGTTATTGGTCGGCACGCCGTTGGAATAACGGGTCATATATTGCCCCCAACCTGTCTCCAGCGCCGCCTGTGCCAGCAAGACTTTGGCTTCCACACCCAGCTCGGCGGCATATTTTTCCGCCAGCGGCCACAGTGTTTCGACGAAGTCCTCGGGCGATTCAAAGCCTTTGATGGGCTCCTGGCTGATGCCTTGTGCCGGGGCGAAGGCCTCAATGGCCACCGGCGTCACCGGCCGCTGCAGACGCAGCCGGTCCAAACCCAGTTTGGCATCGGCGGTTGGGGCATCCTGTTCGGCCGCCTGCGGCCCGCCCAGCTGCTGAATCAGCATATCGGCGATCCCCACTTGGCGTTTCTTGGCCAGGTCCACCGCGATCTGCTGATCGAACATTTCCTGATAAAAGCGGCTGTGCTCGCTATCCATGAAACCGCCGCCCATGGTGGTACTGCGCATGGACTTGAGCATCATGTGGATGAATAGCGACTCGAACTGCTCCGCGGTCTGTGCCAGCGCCGCCGCGCCATCCTTGCGGGCCTGGCTCTTCAGCACCTTCAGCGCGCCGGTGTCGGTATAAATACCACTGGGATTGGCGGGCGCAGTCATGGATTAAGACCCTTAGATGACGACCAGTTCCGCCCGCAGCGCACCGGCTTCTTTCAGCGCCTCAAGGATGGCGACCAGATCACCCGGCGCCGCGCCCACATTGTTCACCGCACGCACGATCTCGCCCAGGGAGATACCAGGATCGAACAAAAACATCTTGCGGTTTTCCTCCGCCACTTCCACCTCGGAGGTAGGCACCACCACGGTACTGCCGCCGGCCGATAGAGGCGCCGGCTGGCTGACGGTCGGTTTTTCGGTAATCGTCACGGTGAGGCTGCCATGGCTGACCGCTGCCGAGGTAACCCGCACATGGCGGCCGATCACCACCGTGCCGGTCCTGGAATTCACGACCACGCGGGCGGACTGCTCACCGGGTTCCAGCGTCAGGTTCTCGATCATGGAGACATAGGCCACCCGCTGCCCTACATCACGCGGCGCATGAATGCGAATCGATGAACCATCCACGGGTTTGGCCGTGCCCATGCCGATCTTGTCATTGATGGCGTCGGCCAAACGATGCGTCGTGGTGAAATCGGGGCTGAACAGGTTCAATACCAGGCTGTCCTCCTCACCGAACGAGGTGGGGGCGGGACGTTCCACCGTGGCACCGCCGGGAATCCTGCCGGCGCTGGGGATGTTCACCGTAATCCTGGAACCATCGCTGCCCGAGGCGCCAAAACCACCCACCACCAGATTACCCTGAGCGATGGCGTAGATCTGGTTGTCGGCCCCCTTCAGCGGCGTCATCAACAGGCTGCCGCCGCGCAGGCTCTTGGCGTTACCCAATGAGGCGACGGTGACATCGATCTTCTGCCCCGGCTTGGCGAATGGCGGCAGCTCGGCATGCAGCGACACGGCCGCCACATTCTTCAGCTGCGGATTGACATTGGGCGGCACGACTACGCCGAACTGGAGCAGCATGCTCTTGATACTCTGAATGGTAAACGGCGTCTGAGTGGTCTGGTCGCCGGTACCGTCCAGGCCTACCACCAGGCCGTAACCGACCAATTGGTTGGAACGCACCCCGGCCACCGAGGCAAGGTCTTTGATGCGCTCGGCATAAACCGCCTGGGATGCCAGCAACAACAGCGTCGAGAATATGCCTACTAACTTCTTAATCGTCATACCAAACTCCTTTTCTCATCCTTGCGTTCTCCACAGGATATGAAGGAGAGGAGGCAAAGTGTCGTCGCGCGACGCCCATTAGAAGGGCCACCACTTACTGTTGAAGAAACGTCCCAGCCAGCCCTGCTGATTGGCATCCGCCACCATGCCTTCGCCCACATAGGCAATCCGAGCATTGGCGACCTTGGTTGAGATCACGGTGTTACCCGGACTGATATCCTGCGGCCGCACGATGCCGGAAAAACGAACGAATTCATCGCCCTGATTAATGGTCAGCCGCTTTTGCCCCTGCACGATGAGATTGCCGTTGGGCAGCACCTCGGCCACCGTCACGGTAATATTGCCGGTCAGACTGTTGCTCTGGGCGGAATCGCCTTCACCATCAAACGCCTTGGCACTCTCGACACTCGTTTCCAGCGTGGCGTTCTGTTTGCTGCTGTTGAACGGGCGCGGCAGATCGAAGCGAAACTCGCGCCCGAACAGGGTCGGGTTGGCGAGATCGATGGAGGTATCCTTGGAGGTACTGGTCGAGGCCTGCTTAGAGGCATTGGTGCGCTCGGTCAGCACGATGGTCAGGATATCGCCGACCCGGCGGGCACGCGTGTCTTCATACAGTGATATGTTGTGGTCGGCCTGAAAGATGGCACCCTGCTGCGGTGGCGGCGGACTGACGTAGGGCGGATGCACGGTTTCAAACCCCTCGGCCGCCAGCTTGGCCGGCGAGGTGGAACAGCCGGCGGCGAACAGCGACAACAGCAACAGGCTTAATATAGCCGGCAGACGGTTTTGAAAGCGATCAGGCATCACACCCTCCTATGCTTATAGGTTATTGGATGCATACTGCAGCATCTGGTCCACGGACGAAATGACCTTGGAATTCATCTCATAGGCGCGCTGGGATTCGATCATGTTGACCATCTCCTCGACCACGTTCACGTTCGAGGTCTCCAGCGCCCCCTGCCGGATGGAGCCCAGACCGGTCAGCCCCGGATTGCCCACCTGGGGCGCACCGCTGGCGGCGGTCTCGGTGTAGAGGTTTTCACCGATGGGTTGCAGGCCGGCGGGATTGATGAAATCGGCCAGCTGCAACGTACCCACCTGGGTAGGAGTGGCCTGCCCAGGCTGCATAACCGAGACCACGCCGTCATTACCGATGGTGATGGACTGGGTATCCTCGGGGATGGTGATGACGGGCTGCAACACGTAACCGTTGGAGGTTACCAGCTGGCCCTGGGCATCCACCTGGAAGGTGCCGTCACGGGTATAGCCGAGGTTGCCGTCCGGGCGCAGGATCTGGAAAAACCCCTGGCCGTCGATGGCCATGTCGAGCGCGTTGTCGGTCTGCACGATGTTGCCCTGGGTAAAGATCTTTTCGGTGGCGACGGTGCGTACACCGGTGCCCAGCATCAAGCCGGACGGCAGGATGGTGTTCTGGGATGACTGGCCGCCGGCCTGGCGCACGTTCTGGTACAGCAGGTCTTCGAAGGCGGCGCGACTCTGCTTGTAGCCGGTGGTGTTCACATTGGCCAGGTTGTTGGAAATGACCGACATGCGCGTCTGCTGCGCATCCAGTCCTGTCTTGGCTACCCATAATGCTGTATTCATGTTCTGCTCCTGATCTGTCTCGTTCCGACTTAGCCCATCTTCATCAGCGTGGCCGAGGATTCGTCAAGGGACTTGGCCTGCTCCATCATCTTGACTTGCAGTTCGAACCTGCGCGCCAGCTCCATGGTCCTGACCATGCTTTCAACCACGTTGACGTTGCTGGACTCCAGGGTGCCGGAAATCAGACGCACACCGGCATCACTTGCAACCTCCGTACCATCTTTCTGGCGGAACAGGCCGTCGATCCCCTTTTCCAGCTGGTTGTCAGCGGGCTTGACCAGCTTGATGCGATCCACCACCGCCAGGGTCGCGGCCTCCTGGCCCCTTGGAATCACCGAGATCGTGCCGTCACCGCCGATCTCGATCTTCTCGAACGGCGGCAGGGTGATCGGTCCGGCGTTGTTGCCGATGATGGGATGGCCGGCGGCATTGGTTAACAGCCCCGTGGGGGAGACCCGCAGGTCACCCGCACGCGTATAGGCCTCCTTGCCATCCACCCCCTGTACCGCAATCCAGCCCTCGCCGCGGATGGCGACGTCCAGATCGCGCCCAGTGGGCATCAACTGACCAGGGGAAAAATCGGCACCCTCTCCCTGCATGCCGACATAGGCGCGGCTGTCATGCCCTTCGCCGGACATCTGCAGCGACTGCTGCGCCAGGCGACGCACCTGCTGCAGACGATTTCGCACGCGGTGAGGCCGCCCTTCCCGG
>JASBUE010000038.1 GCA_030148045.1 Candidatus Tenderia sp. | reverse complement strand
TTTTTTGTAAAAATATAATTTCTCAATAATAGTATGTGTATTGAGGGGTAGGCCTATCTATTCGATAGGGAATCGATAAATTACGGTTATTATTGAGGTGGAGATAATGGATACGCACATCATTCTGATGAAACCATTGGCAGAAGGATGCGGCCATTGAGCATGCAGAGAAGTATTCACAGCACGTTGCGGATTTCTTAGTATGTTTTCTATGTCAGGACTCTACCTGATTGTATATCTTGGAGAAGGTGACGATTACGGTGGCACCATCAGCGATTTTTTCGGCGCCGGTGTGTGAGACGGCGACATTAAATCTGTCACCGTTATCAAGGCGGAAAAATCCATTTTCAGAGTGCTGTATTTGCTTAAGCACGGATTCGAATAATGGCTGCGCAGCGGTTTGGGCACCGTTTTCATGGTGGGTAATCATGGCTTCTGCCGACTGGTTTGCGTAATAGACACGGCCGTTTGCATCCGCGACCACCACCCCTATCGGCAGCAGATCAAAAATTTCAGCTGCGCTGTAGACGCCGGCAATGGATCCCGTCTGCTGGAGAGTGGCTGATTCATTTGCTTCGGCGACAGTTGTCTTTTCATTAAGCCGTAATTGATTCTTGTCCGCATAGTGTTTGAAGGCGTCTCGTACAGTTTCTTTTAACAGCGCATCGTCCCAGGGCTTGGTCAGGAACTTATAGATGGAACCCTGGTTTATGGCATCGGTAACAGAGGTGAGGTCCGTGTATCCACTCAGCATCATTCTGACCGTATCGGGGTATAATTCCTTAACATTTGCGAGAAATTCTGCGCCATTCATTTCCGGCATGCGCATATCGGATAAAATCACTTGAATGTCGTTTTTCTGTAGGCATGCCAGCCCGTCTTGTCCGCTGTTCGCCGTGTAAACAGTGTAGCCATCACTACGCAACAGACGCTTTAGGGCACGTATGATGTTTTCTTCGTCGTCAACAATCAATAACGCTTTATCCATCTAACTATACCTGCGATATTAAGAATTCGTTCATTATGAATAATCGGCAACCTGGCGATACAGCTTTACCCCTTCCCCATGAGGGATCCTTATAAAAATTCGCTCAAGCAGATGCTAACAAGGTGCATGGGGGCGAAAAAGCACGGTTTACATAGTCAAGTCTGTTTCGACTTATTGATTAAGCTTTCGATCAGATCCATTGGCAATGGGAATACGATAGTATTGGTGCGCTCGCCGGCAATTTCAGTCAGCGTCTGCAAATAACGTAGCTGTAGTGCCTGAGGCTGCTGGGCGAGCATCTTGGCGGCTTCCAGCAGTTTTTCCGAGGCCTGCATCTCACCCTCGGCATGGATCACCTTGGCGCGCCGGACACGCTCGGCCTCAGCCTGTTTGGCGATGGCCCGGATCATGCTCTCATCCAGGTCGACATGCTTGATCTCCACGTTGCTGACCTTGATCCCCCAGGCGTCGGTCTGCTGGTCCAGTACTCTCTGAATATCTTCATTGAGGCGCTCGCGTTCGGCCAGCATCTCGTCCAGCTCATGTTGTCCCAGCACCGAGCGCAGCGTGGTCTGGGCCAGCTGGCTGGTGGCTTCGAAATAATTTTCCACCTGGATAATGGCCTTGTCGGGATCAATGACGCGGAAGTAAAGCACGGCATTCACATGCACGGAGACGTTGTCGCGGGAAATCACATCCTGGGTTGGAACATCCATGGTGATAACACGCAGATCCACCTTCACCATCTGCTGAATCAGGGGGATGATGATAATAAACCCCGGCCCCTTAACCTTCCAGAAACGCCCCAACAGAAAAACCACGCCGCGTTCATACTCACGCAGGATGCGAATGGCGGAGAACAGAAACAATATCACCAGAATGGCGACTGTATAGACCGCGTAAGATGTCATGATTGATTCTCCTCTCTGTTTTGAATCGGTTCCACTGTCAGGATGAGCCCCTTGACGCCGGTCACTTTAACCTGCTGGCCTTTGGCCACCGGACTGCTGGCTTGCGCATTCCAGTGCTCGCTGTGGATGGCGACGCGGCCCCGCCCGTCAAAATCATCAATGGCGACGGCGGTGCCACCCACCAACTCTTCCGGGCCGCTGACCACCGGCCTTCGTCGCGCCCTGATCGCCATGCCGATGGCCACCACAAATACCAGTACACTGGTGATGGCGAAGGTGGCGATCACGGCAATATCGATGCCGAACCCCGGCGCACGGGTATCCATGAGAATGATAGAGCCGATCACGAAGGCGGCCAGGCCCCCGATCCCTAACATACCGAAACTGGGCTGATAGGCCTCGGCCACCATCAGACCGACTCCCAGCAGCAGCAGTGCCAGGCCGGCATAATTGACCGGCAGCAACTGGAACGAATAGAGCGCCAACAACAGGGAGATAGCCCCCACTGTGCCGGGCACGATGGCGCCGGGATTGGAGAATTCAAATATTAGACCGTAGATACCGATCAACATCAGGATATAGGCTACATTGGGGTTGGTGATGACGCTCAGCAGCCGGTTGCGCCAGTCCGGTTCCATGGGAATGACCGGCATGCCGGCGGTATTCAGCGTGCGTGCAGCCCCCTGCACCATCACCTCGCGGCCATCGATCTGTTTCAGCAGATCACCCATGCCGGTGGCGATGATATCGATCACATTCAACTCCAGCGCTTCGCTGGCCGAGAGGCTGGCCGCCTCGCGCACCGCCTTTTCCGCCCACTCCTGATTGCGGCCGCTCAGCTGCGCCAGACTCTGGATATAGGCTACCGCGTCGTTGACGACCTTGCGTTTCATGGCGCTTTCGTTGCCGTCCCGGGGCGCTTGTTCACCCTTCTCTTTCTCCTCATCCGGCGTGCCTGGTGACGCTCCCCCTCCGCCCATCTGCACCGGCGTGGCAGCCCCCACGTTGGTGCCCGGCGCCATGGCGGCAATGTGGCTGGCATAGAGGATATAAGTGCCGGCGCTGGCGGCACGCGCGCCGCTTGGCGCCACGTAGGTGGCCACCGGCACCGGGGAGTTGATAATGTTTTTGATGATGGCACGCATGGAGGTGTCCAGTCCGCCGGGGGTGTCCATGCGGATGATCACCAGCTGGGCGTTGCGCCGGGCGGCCGTTTCCAGCGCCCGGCCGATGTAATCATCCGTCGCCGGGCCGATGGCCTCCTCAAGGGTCAACTGGATAATGGGATCTTCGCTGTTGCCACCGGCGACGCCGCCCAGCATCAATCCGCCGGCAACAAGCAACAGCACGCCAACGAATTTCCCCGTCATATTCGTCATATTTCAACTTCCATAGCCTGCAACGCCTTACTTTAAAGAATAGCCGTCATCTGTAAATAATATAGGGTGCCGAATTGATGATTTACGTCGTGGTAGGCAACAGGCTTGCCAGAGCACTGCCTTGAGCCATAATAAATTTATGGACATTCAACACTACGCTCTTGCCGGTCTGCTCATCTTACTCGCACTGTTTTGCAGCTGCGACCTTGTCCATGCGCGAGAAGCGGAGGAGTATTCCCACCGGCGCGCGGAATTGCTCAACGAGATCGCCACCGACGTGCGCGCCACCGCCCAGTACCTGGGCCGCGGCAGACTCGAGCCGCGTGTGCTGGCGGTGCTGGGGTCGGTACCACGCCATGAATTCGTACCGCCAGCGGAGCGGGCGCGGGCCTATCGCAATCAACCGCTGCCCATCGGCTACGGCCAGACCATTTCCCAGCCCTATATCGTGGCGATCATGACCGAGTTGTTGGAACCCGCGCCGGACGACCGTGTCCTGGAGATCGGCACCGGCTCCGGGTATCAGGCGGCGGTACTCGCCGAGCTGGTCAAACAAGTCTTTACCATTGAAATCATTGAACCGCTCGGGCGCACGGCACAACAACGCCTGAAGCGGCTCGGCTATGACAATGTCATGACACGTATCGGTGACGGTTACTATGGCTGGGAAGAGCAGGCGCCTTTCGATGGCATTGTGGTCACCGCCGCCGCCAACCATGTGCCGCCACCACTGCTTGAACAGCTCAAGCCAGGCGGCCGCATGGTCATCCCGGTGGGTTCCCGCTTTTTGACCCAGCAATTGGTGTTGATTCGCAAAAACCGGGATGGCAGTTTGACCATGCGCCAACTTCTGCCGGTCAGATTCGTGCCCCTCACCGGCAAGCATGACTGATGCCTCCATGACACAGGATGCCGACGTACGGCCGCCGCTGCTTGCCGTAGCCCTGCTCTCCGCATCGGTGCTGGCCTATGAAGTGTTGCTGATGCGGCTGTTCTCCATCGTCCAGTGGCACCATTTCGCCTACATGGTGATCAGCCTGGCGTTGCTGGGCTATGGGGCCAGCGGCGCTTTCCTGGCTTTGGCACAGGCATGGTTAAGGGGCCGTTTTACCACCGTGTTTTGCAGCAATATCGGCCTGTTCGCCGTCACCTCTGTGGGATGTTATCTGTTCGCTCAACGGCTCTCCTTCAATCCGGAGACGGTGCTGTGGGATATACGCCAGCCGCTGCGTCTGATGCTGATGTATCTATTGCTGGCGCTGCCCTTCTTCTTCGCCGCCAATGCCATCGGTCTTGTCTTCATGACCTTTCGCAGCAACATTGCGCGCGCCTATGCCGCCGACCTGCTGGGTGCGGGATTGGGAAGCTTGTGCGTGATTCTGTTGCTGCTGATGACCTTTCCGTTACCGGCGCTGGGCATCGTCGGCGCCCTCGGCATGGTGGGCTTGCTGGCCGCCGTCTGGCAGCTGCGCCTGTTGCACCGCCCCCTGTTGAGCGGCGTCGTTGTAACCATGGCGTTCGCGCTGGTATTGCTCGGACAACAGACCGAACTGCAGCCGTCCCCCTATAAGGCGCTTCAGCAAACGCTACTTATCGAGGGCACGGACATCAGCGGCCAGATGTCCAGCCCGCTCGGATTGCTGACAGTCGTGGAAAGCAAGGTAATTCCGCTACGCCATGCCCCGGGGCTCAGCCTCATGGCGCAGCGGGAGCCGCCGGAACAGGTGGCGGTGTTCACCGATGGTTCGGGCATGACGGTGATCAATGATGGCCATGCCGAGGCGTCCGCCTATGATTACCTTGACCAGCTCACCTGGGCGCTGCCCTATCATCTGTTCAGGCCGCAAACTGTATTGGTACTGGGCGCCGGCGGCGGGAGCGAAGTCCTGCAGGCACGCCAGTATGGTGTGCCCCAGATCCATGCGGTGGAACTCAACCCCCAAATGGTCCGTTTGGTGCGCGACGATTATGGCGAATTCTCAGCCCATCTCTTTGACCGGCCCGGCGTCCATCTCCATGTGGCCGAGGCGCGTGGTTTCGTGGCCAGCGGAGAGCGACGTTTTGACCTGATCCAATTGCCGTTGCTGGACAGTTTCGCCACCAGTTCCGTCGGCCTGTACGCGCTCAATGAGAGTTACCTCTATACCACCGAGGCGTTGACCACGTTCATCGAACATCTCAATCCAGGCGGTTACCTTGCCATCAGCCGCTGGATCAACCTGCCACCAAAGGACACGTTGAAACTTTTCGCCACCGCCGTCGCCGCGCTGGAACAGAGTGGTGTTGAGGTACCGGGAAAACACCTGGTTCTGATCCGCGGCTGGCAGACCAGCACCCTGTTGATCAAAAACGGCACCGTCAACGCAAAGGATGTTGAAGCGGTGCGCAAGTTCGCCGCCGGGCGCGCCTTCGACGTCAGTTGGTTTCCGGGAATTTCCGTGGCAGAGACCAACCATTTCAACCTGCTGGACGCGCCCCATTTTTACCATGCGGCACGTGCACTGGTGGGTCCGCAGCGCGACGGCTTTTTCGAACAATACAAATTCAATATAAAACCGGCCGACGATGATGCGCCCTACTTCTTCCAGTTTTTCAAATGGCGCACCCTGCCGGAAATACTCGAGCTGCGCGGCCGTGGCGGCATGCCGCTGCTTGAGTGGGGGTATCTGGTATTGGTGGCGACCCTGGCTCAGGCGGTGATCGCGAGTGCCGTGTTGATCCTGCTGCCATTGATGATATTGCGACGTAACCATGTGCGGCAGGCGAAATTTCCCAAAAGCAATGTGCTGGTCTATTTCAGCGCCATCGGGTTGGCCTTCCTGTTTATCGAAATGGCCTTCATTCAGCGTTTTATCCTGTTCCTGCATCACCCGCTCTATGCCTCCGCCGTGGTGCTGACCGGTTTTCTCCTCTTTGCCGGTCTGGGCAGCGGCTATGCGCGGCGACTGGCGGAGAGCGGCCGCCACCGCCGTGGCGTTTGGGTTGCCGTATCCGCCATCGGCCTAATCAGTCTGATTTATCTGTTTGTCCTTGGACCGCTGTTTACCCTGCTGGCCGACTGGCCGATCGTGGCCAAGATCATGATCACCTTGCTGTTGATCATGCCGCTCGCCTTCAGCATGGGCCTGCCCTTCCCCCTGGCGTTGGACCGTCTGGGGCGCGATGCCCCGCAACTGATTCCCTGGGCCTGGGGTATCAACGGCTGTGCCTCGGTTATCAGTGCCGTGCTGGCCACCTTGCTTGCAATCCATTTCGGCTTCCGTATAGTGATTTTAGCTGCGCTGACACTGTATTTTTGTGCTGCATTCGCTTTGCAACACGCTGATGCACCCCGCGTAGGAATGAAGAAGGCTGTGCAATCATGACGGAAAAAATGCGCTGTGAATTGATCTCATGGACGGAGATAGAGCGTTTATGCCGGCAGTTGGCGATGCTGATCAAAAACTCAGGCTATCGGCCTGATATCGTGGTCGCCATCGCCCGCGGTGGTTATGTGCCGGCCAGGCTTATATGTGATTACCTGGACCTCATGTCCCTCGCCAGCATCAAGATCGAACATTATCTCTCTGGCGCCTCCAGGCAGGAACAGGCGCTCATCCGTTACCCCCTCTGTGTCGATATCGAAAACCTCAATGTGCTGCTGGTGGATGATGTCAACGACAGTGGCGACACACTGAAGGTGGCCGCGGATCAGCTGCAGTCATTCAATCCCGAGCAAGTTCGTATTGCGGTGATACACAATAAAGCAGTCTCCGACTTTCCGGTGGACTATCACGCCCGCAAGGTCGTCACCTGGCGCTGGCTGATCTATCCCTGGGCGGTCAAGGAGGATGTCTCGAGTTTTATTCAGTGCCTGGCGCCCCGCCCCGGCACATTGGAACAGGCACAAAAACGGCTGAAGGAAGAGTTCGACATAAACATCTCATTAAGGCAGCTTAAGAATGTGTACGCCTTTATGGATCCAGAACCGAAGGAACAGCGCCATGAACGTCCCTGACTGCGACATCAAAGACCCTGCCCTGGCGGACACAGGCAGCAAGCGTATTGAATGGGCCAGACGGGAGATGCCGGTGTTAAGAAGCCTGACTGAACGTTTTGCCGGGCAACAACCGCTGGCGGGCATCCGCCTCAGCGCTTGTCTGCACATCACCACCGAAACCGCCAACCTGGCCCGCACCCTCAAGGCCGCCGGGGCTGAGGTGATGCTGTGCGCCAGTAATCCGCTCAGCACCCAGGACGACGTGGCCGCCGCGCTGGTTAAACACTATGGAATTCCGGTATTCGCTCTCCGGGGTGAAGCCACCAAGACATACTACCGGCACATCAATGCAGCGCTGGATCACAACCCCGTCATCACCATAGACGACGGCGCCGACTTGGTGTCGGAGATCCACAAATCCCGCCGCGAACTTATTCCAGATATGCTAGGTGGCACCGAGGAAACCACCACCGGCGTGATCCGCCTGCGCGCCATGGCCGCGGAAGGGGCGCTGAGATTCCCGCTGATCGCGGTCAATGATGCCATGACCAAGCACCTGTTCGATAACCGCTACGGCACCGGCCAGAGCACCCTGGACGGCATCATTCGTGCCACCAACATCCTGCTCGCCGGCAAGAGCTTTACCGTGGTCGGCTACGGCTGGTGTGGC
This sequence comes from Candidatus Tenderia sp., assembly GCA_030148045.1. Lineage (GTDB taxonomy): Bacteria > Pseudomonadota > Gammaproteobacteria > Tenderiales > Tenderiaceae > Tenderia. The sequence goes on along the minus strand of JASBUE010000038.1, from coordinate 3,266 downwards.
CGCGGCATCGCCATGCGCGCCAAGGGGCATGGCGCCAATGTGGTCGTCACCGAGGTGGAACCGCTCAGGGCGCTGGAGGCGGCCATGGACGGCTTTCGCGTCATGTCCTTGACTGAGGCCGCCAAGATTTCCGACTTTATTATTACCGCCAGCGGTGACAAACATGTGGTCGATCAACGCCACATGGAGGTGATGAAGGACGGTTGCGTACTGGCCAACTCGGGCCACTTCAATGTGGAAATCAATATTCCGGCCCTTGAAGCCATGTCGGTGGACAAACAGCGGCCGCGTGAATCAGTGGAGGAATACCGGTTAAAGGACGGGCGGCGTCTTTATTTGCTGGCCGAAGGACGGCTGGTCAATCTCGCCGCCGCTGAGGGCCATCCATCAGGGGTGATGGACATGAGTTTTGCCAATCAGGTGTTATGCGCCATCCATCTTGCGGGTCGGGAGACAAGACTGGATAACTGTGTTCATGACGTGCCGCAGGAGATCGATCAGGAGGTGGCACGACTGAAACTGGCGGCCATGGGAATAACCATCGACATACTTACGGATGAGCAGGCGCGTTATCTGTCTTCCTGGCAGGAGGGGACTTAAATCCCCCTTTTTGCAAAAAGGGGGGGAACATGATCAGTTACTGACAGGCTTCCCCTTGTTACTCGTCGTCAGAGGCCTCGAGCAATAGCTTCTCATCCAGCGCTTTCTTGGTCTTGGCGCCCAGTTTTTTCAGTTTCTCGGTACGACCAACCAGGTTCCCCTTGCCGTCCACCAGGCGTTTACGCGCCGTCTGATAGGCGTCCGAGGCCTTGCTGAGCTTGTCGCCGATATCGTCCATGGATTGCACGAACAGCACGAACTGGTCGTAGAGACTGCCGGCCTTTTCGGCGATCTCTAAGGCATTGCGATTCTGGTATTCATAGCGCCAGATGTTATGTACGGTCTTCAGCGTGGCCAGCAGGGTGGTGGGGCTGACGACAATGATGTTTTTATCGAACGCCTCGCGGAAGATGTCGCGGTCGTTCTCCACCGCCGTGATGAAGGCCGCCTCGATAGGGACAAACAGCAGCACGAAGTCGAGTGACCTGACTTCGGCCAGGCTGTCGTAATTCTTGACGCTCAGCCCCTTGATATGGGCCTTGAGCGAGGCGATGTGCTCTTTCAAGGCGAGCTGGCGCCGGTTGTCGTCATCGCTCGAACAGTAACGTTCATAGGCGGTGAGCGAGACCTTGGAGTCGATGATGATGTCCTTGCCCTCGGGCAGGTGGACGATCACATCCGGGCGCAGCCGCTTGCCCGCCTCGCTGGTGAAGGTGCCCTGGGTCTCATACTCGCGGCCGTTGTGCAACCCGGACTCCTCCAGTACCCGTTCCAGGACCACATCCCCCCAGGTGCCCTGGGTCTTGGTCTGGCCCTTGAGGGCGTTGGTGAGATTGAGGGCGTCTTCGCTGATCTGCAGATTCAGGTCTTTCAGGTTCTTGATCTCGTGGAACAGGGACATGCGGTCCTTGGACTCTTTTTCGTACACGTCTTCCACCTTGCGGCGAAAATCGCCCAGTTGTTCGCGCAGCGGGTTTAGCACCCGGTCGATGTTTTCGCGGTTCTGCTCGGTGAATTTTTTGCTCTTATCCTCGAGGATCTTGTTGGCCAGGTTCTCGAATTCGGTATTGAGCCGGGTGCGCGCTTCGTCCAATAGCTTGAGCTTTTCTTCGGCTTGCCTGCGTTCCCCGCCCAGTTGGGTCTCCAGGCGGGCGATGTCGGATTTGAGCTGGGCGATTTGTTCCTGCCTGGACTGGCTCTCCTGCCTGAGGTCGGTCAGCTGCTGTTCCAGCCGAATGCCATTCTGCCTTTCGGCATCGAGTTGGGCTCTAAGCACCCCGTTTTCCTGTACTGCAGTGCTGCCGCGCAGCTTGAGCCACAAGGCGGCCACCAGTGAACCAAGCACTATGCCGATGAGGAGATAAAGCAGAACCATATCCATCAAAACGAATCCTTCATACATGAAACCGAATTAAAACACAGTCATCGGCGCTTGCCATGACCCCAATATGTTTACTATAGTAATCAGCCAGATACAATCAAAAGTTAAGAGACGATGACAGAATTTGACGCGCGACGATTTCCCCATCTTGAGCAGATGATCCATCTCAACCACGCCGCCGTGGCACCCTGGCCGGCGGCAACCCGGGATGCGGTGAAGCGCTTCGCCGATGAAAACGCCGACCTCGGTTCGACCCATTACCCCACCTGGCTCAAGCTGGAGCAGCAGCTGCGCCGCCAGCTGGCGGAATTGATCAACGCCCCCTCCGCCGCCGACATCGCCCTGGTCAAGAATACCTCAGAGGCACTCTCCTTCGTCGCCTACGGTCTGGAGTGGCAGGTAGGCCACAATATCGTCTCCAGCGACCAGGAGTTTCCCTCCAACCGTATCGTCTGGGAATCACTGGGGCAATTCGGGGTGGAGTTTCGCGAGGCCGATCTGAGCAGCGGCACCAACCCCGAGGAGGCGTTGTTCGCCAGGGTGGACCGAAACACCCGCATGATCACCATTAGCTCCATCCAATACGCCTCAGGATTGCGCATGGACCTGGAGTGCATCGGCCGGTTCTGCCGCGAAAACGGTATCCTCTTCTGTGTCGATGCCATCCAAAGCATCGGCGCGGTGCAGTTTGACGCCCAGGCCATCAAGGCCGATTTCGTCATGGCCGACGGCCACAAGTGGATGTTGGGGCCGGAGGGACTGGGGCTGTTCTACTGCCGCCCCGAGATTCGCGATCAGCTCCGGCTGACCCAGTACGGCTGGCACATGGTCGACCCGCTCGGCAATTACAGTTACAAGGACTGGACGGTGGCCAAGACGGCACGCCGCTTCGAGTGCGGCAGTCCCAATATGGTGGCCATCCACGCCCTGCAGGCCAGCATCCAGCTGTTGCTGGAGACCGGCATGGAACGGGTGGAAGAGCGGCTGCTGGATAATACTCGTTATCTGTGCGAAAGGCTGGAGGCCATGCACGGTGTGGAGCTGCTCACCAATACCGATGTGAAACGCTACGGCGGCATCGTCACCTTCACCGCCGGTGACAAAGACGAAGCGGTATTCGAGGCGCTGCAGCAGCGCAATGTGCTGTGTGCCCTGCGGGGGGGCGGGATTCGGTTTTCGCCTCATTTCTATACGCCCAAGGGGCAGTTGGATGAGGCTCTGGGGGTTGTGGCCAAGGGGGTTTAAATCCCTTTCCTTTTTAAATCCCCCCTGGCCCCCTTTTTCA
>JASBUE010000226.1 GCA_030148045.1 Candidatus Tenderia sp. | reverse complement strand
CCCGGCGGGCTGCTGTGGGCGGTGGACGAGCCGAGCGGCCGCTTTGAACTGGCAATGGAGTGGAACGCCGCCGGTCCGGCGACGGTGACGCTGGATGATCCGCTGGTCGGTTTTCTCGGCAGCCGCGAATGGCTGGTCGATCTGGATGAGTTCGCTGCCTCTCCCGAGGTCTACGAGGAGTTGGAGCTGCCCGCCTGGCTGGAGCGGATCGAGCGCGCCTGGCTGGTGATTCCGTTATTCCAGAATCGGCGTATGATTGGCATGGTGCTGTTGCTGCAATCGCGTGCCGCACGCAAGATCAACTGGGAGGATCGCGATCTGCTCAAGACCGCCGCCAGCCAGGCGGCGGGCTATCTGGCCCTGTCCCGGGCCAGCGCCGAACTGGCCAATGCGCGCCAGTTCGAGGCGTTTAACCGGCTGTCGGCCTATGTGGTCCATGATCTGAAGAACGTGGTGGGGCAATTGTCGCTGGTGGTGGCCAATGCCAAGAAATTCGGTCACAAACAGGAATTTGTCGACGATGCCATGGCCACGGTCGACAATGCGGTCAACAAGATGCAGCGCATGCTGACGCAGCTGCGGCAAGGACGCGAATTACAGCACAGTTCGACCGCGGTTCGGCTTTTCCCGCTTATCGAGAAGGTCACCCGGCAGCGTTCCGTACAGGAACCGGCACCACGTTTTAGCGGCACGGATAAGGGTGTGAGCGTGCTTGCCGATCATGACCGCCTGGCCGCGGTGATCGAGCACGTGGTACAGAATGCCCAGGAGGCCACCCCCGCCGACGGCCGGGTGGAGCTGCGGTTGACTTCGGATAGTCAAAATGCTGTCATCGAGATAGAAGACAGCGGCTGCGGCATGGATGAAAGCTTCGTTCGCGATCGATTGTTCCGGCCCTTCGATACCACCAAGGGGAATGCCGGCATGGGGATCGGCGCCTATGAGTGTCGTGAGTTCGTGCGCGGCCTGGGGGGCGAGGTGCAGGTTCAGAGCCGGCCCGGGGAGGGAACCCTGTTTCGGTTGTACATACCCAAAGCGCCGGGTTGATTCCGGTAGCGGATTCTCGGTCAGCTTCAGTTAGGGCCTTAAACATTGAGTCGTTCAAAGCAAGAGCAAAAGAAGATACTGGTCGTCGAGGATGATCCCGGCCTGCAGAGCCAGATGAAGTGGTGTTTCGAAGCGTATGAGGTGGTCATCGCCGGCGACCGGAGCGAGGCGATCGGCGCGCTGCGGCGCCATGAGCCGGCGGTGGTGTTGCTGGACCTGGGGCTGCCGCCCGACCCTGAAAACGCCTCGGAGGGCCTGGCCGCCCTGGACGAGATCCTGGCGTTGGCGCCGGCGACCAAGGTAATCGTGGTCACCGGCAACGATGAGCGTGAAAACGCCGTCAAGGCGATTGCCAAAGGGGCCTATGATTTCTACCAGAAACCGGTGGACCCGGAAGTGCTGGGTCTGCTGGTGGAGCGCGCCTACTACCTCTACGAACTGGAACAGGAAAACCGCCAACTGTTGCGGCAGGCCGGTTCCTCGCCCATCGAGGGCATCATCGCCACCAGCCCGCAAATGATCAAGGTGTGCCGCACCATCGAAAAGGTCGCGCCCACCGGCGTGACCACGCTGCTGCTGGGCGACAGCGGCACGGGTAAGGAGGTGATAGCGCGGGCGCTGCACAATCTCAGCAAGCGGGTCAAAAAGCCGTTCGTGGCGATCAATTGCGGCGCCATCCCCTAGACCCTGTTGGAAAGCGAGTTGTTCGGCTATGAAAGAGGGGCCTTTACCGGGGCCGCCAAGCAGACCAAGGGCAAGATCGAATACGCCGACGGCGGGACGCTGTTCCTTGACGAGATCGGCGACATTCCCCAGTCGCTGCAGGTCAAGCTATTGCGCTTTCTCCAGGAACGGATCATCGAGCGTCTGGGCGGGCGCAGCGAAATTCCGGTGGACGTGCGCGTGGTCTGCGCCACCAACCAGAACCTGATGGAGCTGGTGGGAAGGGGCGCCTTCCGCGAAGACCTCTATTACCGCATCAGCGAAATCATCATCAATATTCCGCCGCTGCGCGATCGCGACGGCGATGCACTATTGCTGGCCAAGGTGTTCCTGGAGCGTTTTGCCCGCGACCATGGCCGCAACCTGCGTGGTTTCACCGAGGACGGTGCCCTGGCCATCGAGCGCTATAACTGGCCGGGCAATGTCCGGGAGATGGAAAACAGGATCAAGCGCGCGGTGATCATGACCGAGGGCAACTGCATCAATGCCGAAGCGCTGGAACTCGACGAACTGGTCGCCGTAGAAGGTGGCATGCCTCTGAATCTGCGCGAGGTCAGGGAGCGGGCCGAGCGCGCGGCCATCGTCAAGGCCGTCAATATGTTCGACAACAACATCTCGCAGGCCGCGGAGGCCCTCGGGGTCAGCCGCCCCACCTTGTATGACCTGATGAACAGATACGGTTTGAAGTGAGGCGCAACGGCGGCGCGATGGAGTGATCACTGTATGAAGGGCTTGCAAATGAGATTCACAGGCAGGCAACGGCTGCTGGGGTTGCTGCTGGCGCTGACCTCCGCCGGCGTCGTGGCCGATGAGGCCGACACCTATCTGCGCAATGCCGAGGATTACCTCTCCCGGCAGGAATATAGCGCCGCGGTCATCGAGCTGAAAAACGCGCTGCAGCAGGATCCCCGCCATGTGGAGGCCCGCTATCTGCTGGGCAAGGCGTATCTGGAGCAGGGCGACGGCGCCGCGGCGGAAAAGGAGATCGCCAGGGCCCTGGAGCTGGGCTTGGCGCCGGAACAGGGTATCCCACTGCTGGGACGGGCCTACCTGATGCAGGGCAAGGCCGATGAAGTACTGGCTGAAATCGAGGTCGATAACGAGGCCGGCCCGGAAGCGCGTGCCGCCATCCATGCGTTGCGCGGTGACGCCCAGCTGTTGACACAATCCTTCGCCCAGGCGCAACAGGCCTATGATGCGGCGCTCGAATTGCGCCCCGGCCAGTCCCAAGCGTTGCTGGGGCTGGCCAGGCTGGCCCTGGTTTCCGAAGACACGGAGAAGGCCGGGGAATATCTGGCGCGGATACTGGCGCGCGAGCCGACTAACGTCGATGCCCTGGTACTCAAGGGCGACCTGTTGTACCGCAGCGGTGAGCCCGAAGCCGCCCTGGAGGTGTTTGGCCGGGCCAACGCCATCAAGCCCGCCAATTTCCAGGCCCTGCTCGGCAAGGCCATGGCCGAGGTGCGTTTGCGCAAATTCGACCTGGCGCAGCAGGATCTGGGCCGCCTTCTCGAATGGGCGCCGGACCACCCCATCGTCAACTATTTTCATGCTGTCGTGCTGTTCCAGCGCCAGCAGCTGGACGCGGCCGAGAATGCGCTGAACAAGGTGCTGATTCAAGTCCCCGGGCATGTCCAGAGCCTGCTGCTGCTGGGTGTTACAAACTACCTGCAAGGGGAGCTTGAGCAGGCGGAATTTCATTTGAGCCGCTTTGTGGTCGCGGCGCCCGATCATGTCGCCGGGCGCAAGGTGTTGGCCACCGTCTATATCAAGCTGAAACAGCCCGAGCAAGCCATTGCGACTCTGGATGTGATGGGGGCTGACAGTGGGGATGCCCAACTGCTCGCCCTGCTGGGCACCGCCTATTTACAAAGCGGCGACAATGAAAAGGGCACCGAGTACCTGCAGCGGGCGGCCGAACTGGAGCCAAACATGGCGGCCATACGCGCCCAGCTGGCGCTTGGACGCCTGGTCTCCGGCGAGGCCGCCACCGCCGTGAGTGAATTGGAAATGGCTGTCGACCTGGGGCAGGACATGCCCATGGCGGATATCCTGCTGGTCTATACCCATCTGCGCCAACAGGCCTTCGACAAGGCGATTGCGGCGGCCGAGGCCCTGGTGAAAAAACAACCGCAAAGCCCGATGGCGCTGAATGTGCTCGGTGTCAGCCATGCCAACGCCGGCAACCTTGCCGAGGCCGGGCGCCAGTTTGAAAAGGCGTTGCAGTTAGATTCCCGCTACACCGCGGCCTATATGGGCCTGGCACAACTGGCCTTGCGTGAGGGGCGGCCGGACACGGCCAGGCAGTATTATCAGGACCTGCTGCAGGTCGATGCCGGACACCCGGGGGCGATGCTGGGGCTGGCCCGCATCGCCGCCGCTGGCGGCGACCGCGAGGGTACGCTGGCGTGGATCGACAAGGCCCGCCAGGCCAACCCGCAGGCCATCGAGCCCATGCTGTTGCTCGCCAACGCCTATTTGGGACAGGGTGAGCCGCTCAAGGCGCTGGCCGTTGCCAGGGAGGCCCATGACCTCCGTCCGGAACATCCCCTGGTGTTGACCTTGCTGGGTAAGGCGCAAATGGCCAGCGGCGATCAAAGCAGCGCCCAGGCCACTTTCCGTAAACTGGCCGAGTTACAGCCCAACCTGCCTGACCCGTTGCTGCAGTTGGCCGAGGCGCAGATCAATGACAAACAGTGGGAGGCGGCAGCCGAATCCCTGGAAAAGGCGATCCAACTGGACAATGCCAATGTCGCCGCCCGTATCCTGTTGGGGCGCGTCGCCATGCAGCGGAGACAATACGAACGGGCGCGTGATATCGCCCATGCCATCCAACAGGACCGGCCCACCATAGGGGCCGGCTATGAACTGGAAGGGGATGTATGGATAGCCGGTGGTCAGACTGAGCAGGCCATCCAGGCTTACCGGACGGCGTTTGCCAAGGGAAAGACGGCGGCGCTGGCTGCCAAACTGCACCGCGTACTGAGACAGGTGGGGCGCAACCGGGAGGCGCTGGAGCCACTGGAGCGGTGGCTGCGGGATCAGCCGGGAGACGCCTCTTCACGTTTGATGCTGGCCATGGCCCATCAAGGCCTGGGTGAGACCGATAAGGCGATCGACCATTATCTGCAGATATTGGATGTCCAGCCCGAGAACGTGGTGGTGCTGAATAATCTGGCCTGGGCTTATCAGGAACAGGGTGACCGCCGGGCCCTGGACTATGCGGAGAAGGTATATCGGCTGGCGGCGGATCAACCCGCCGTGGTGGATACGGTGGGTTGGATCTTCGTCCAGAACGGGCGGGTGAATCGCGGCCTGGAATTGCTGCAGGAGGCCAAGATCCGCGCCCCCCACATCCCCGGCATCGCCTATCATCTGGCCGTGGCCTTCGACAAGGCGGATCGCCGGGAGGAGGCGAGGAAGACCCTGCAGCGCCTGTTGCGGGACTTCGACAGCTTCGATGAGCGTGACGAGGCCGAGCAACTGCTGGCGAGGCTGCGATAAGCGTCACCCAGGGATTCGTTGTTATTAACCCGGCAACCTATATATGCCGTGTTCAGGGCTTCAAGCATGTCCGTGATCAAGGCGTGGCGCGCAGTTAATGGCCCAGCCCTTAGCAAGCGCCACAACGCTGAGCACGGGCATGCTTGAAGCCCCTAACCGATTGATTAATAAATAGAGAGGCCGTTGCGTGCTCACCCACAGACTGCGTTATCAAAACTTGCTGTAGGATAGCTACAGCGGCGTTTTGATGCCTTGCTGTAGGCGAGCACGCAACGGCTGAACACGGCATATTAGGTTGCCGGGTTAATAATCGCGGCTAAAGGATGTTCAGTTGTCCTGAAATTGTGCCCGCAACTGTTCTGCTTCTCTCCGCTCGGGAAAGTCCCTGGCGCTGTCCAGTAGCTCGTCAAGCAGCGTTTTCGCCTCGGATGACTGCCCCGCCCCTGCCAGTATCAGGGCCCTGTGATAGGCGAGGACGGGGTCGTCCGGATACTTTTCCGTCAATGTCCGGCTCATGCGCAGGGCGCGTTCCTGCTGGCCGTTTTTCATCAGCACGACGGCCAGTGTGTCGGCAATGCCCGGCGCCTCGGGGGCGAGGGTGTTCGCCTGCTCGGCATATTGCAGCGCTTGCTTGGGTTGAGTGTCTTTCAACTGCCAGGCCAGGTTGTTGAGGGCGACCAGGTTGTCGGGCGCTCGCTCCAGAACGGCGCGGTAATGGGCCGCGGCGTTTTGATACTGTCCGGTGCCGGTGTAGGCGCTGGCCAGTCGCAAACGCGCCGCCAGGTCGTCGGGGTGCTGCTGTAGCCACCGTTCCATGATGGCGATGGCGCCGCTGCGGTCGTCCAGCTCCCAGTGTTGCTGGACCAGGGCCAGCATGTTGGTGGTATCGGCGTTGTTTTTAAACAGTTCGGCATAGATATCCAAGGCCTTCTGCTGCTGGCCGCCGGCGCGCGCCAGTCTGCCTTCCAGAAACATGACGTCGGGATTGTCCGGCGCCATCGTCTTGAGTGTGTCCAGCTGATTGCGCGCGGCAGCGGTGTCACCTTGTGTCAGCAGCAGCCGGGTCAGCGCCAAGCGGGCGGCCAGATACTCCGGATCGAGGCCGATGCTCTGTTCCAGTTCGCTGCGCAGGGCCTTGACGTTATCGAGCTGGGCATAGGCGAGGCCGAGCAGGTAGTGGGCCTGGGCGGATTCCGGCCGCAGCTCCACCAGGCGGGTGAGGGTGGCCTGCGCCTCGGCCGCGGCGCGCTTGGCCAGCTGGGCCCGGCCCAGCACCTCCACGACTTCGGGATGATCGAAACGGGTCTGCGGCAGATCCCCCAGTGCCACCGTGACCTTCTCGGGCTCGCCTTTGGCGAGGTGATGGCGCGCCAGGGAGGTGCGCGGCTGGACCGCCTCCGGCCGGGCTGCGATGGCCTGCTCCAGATGTTTTACCATCTCGGCGTCCCGGTTTTGCAGCTCATCCAGCAGGGCCAGTTTCATCAGGGTGTCCAGCTGGTCCGCCTGCTGCGCCATGATCGCCTCGTAGTGCTGGCGCGCCTGGGCGTAGTCTTGGTCGCTCAGCGCCAGCGCGGCGAGATTCTGGTTGGCCATGATGTTGCCGGGGTCGATCGCGCGCGCCTTGTCGAAGGCGGCCGCGGCAGCCGTTGTTTCCTCGCGGGCCAGCCGCACCAGGCCGAGTAGGTTATGGGCATCGGCCCGATCCGGTGCCCGTTGCAGGTAGGCGTCGGCGTTGGCCAGGGCCTTGTCGAGTTTTCCTTGTTGCAAGTAATACCGGGTGATCAGCTTGTCAGTGGTTTCCCGGGTTTCCGGGTCGAGCCCGGTGGCGGTCGCCAGGGCCTGCAGGCCTTTTTCTTCCTCGCCTTGTGCCAGCAGGCCCGAGCCCAGGCGCAGATAGGCCTCGGCCGACTCCGGTTGCAGCGAGACAATCCTTTCGAGCAGGGCGACGCCCTCTCCATGTCTGTCCTGCTGGATCAGGGCGATGGCCAGCAGGTTGAGCGCCGCGACATCCTCGTCGTTGGCATCCACCACGGGACGCAGCAGCCGCTCGACGGCGGCGAAATCGCGTTCCTGCAGGCGGATCTCGGCCAGCAGCTTGCGGCCGGGGATATATCCAGGGTTTGCGGCGACGAAACGGGACACCAGGCTTTCCGCCTGTTCATGTTGTTTCAACTGGTGATGGGTGGCGCCCAGATAGAACAGCGCCGGCATGAATTGCTCGTTGGCCTTGAGGGCAAGCTCAAAGGCGGCCTGCGCCTGCGGATAGCGCTTATTGTAATAGTGCACCAGGCCCTGGGCGTAATGGAGTTCATAATATTTGGGAATGCGCCGCTTGAGCAGGTCGATGTCGGCCTGGGCCGCGTCGTATTGCTTCAACTCGATGCGCACCAGGGCGCGCTTGAGACGGTCGGCGACATTGTTGAAGCGGCTGTCGATGGCCCGGGTGAGCGCGGCCTCCGCGGCTTCGGGCCGCCGCTCGCGCCGTTCGATCTCGCTCAACAGGCTCCAGGCGGGGGCATGGCCGGCGTCGGCCTCAAGCAGGGCGTCGAGCAGTGTTCTGGCCTGTTCCAGTTCGCCCCGGGCGACCGCCAGGCGCGCCTGTTCGGTAACGGCGACCGCCGAAGCGGGTTGCAGCGAGAGCGCCCGGCGGATCTTTTCCTCGGCCTGGTCAAGCCGGTTCCGGGCCAGCAGGGCGGCGGCCTGGGCCGCCAGGATCTGGGTCTGTGCCGCGGCGGAGAGCCCGTCCGTCTGCAGGGCCATCACCTCTTCGTACTTGCCCTGGGCGGTATAGCTGCGGGCCAGCAGCGGACGCACCGATTCATCCACCACCCCCAGATCCCGGGCGCGCTTCAATTCCTTTTCCGCGGCCGCCTGATTCCCCATTTCCAGGTGGACATTCCCCAGCAGCCAACGCGCCTCGGGGTTGTCGGGGTTCTGCTGCAGTGCGTTTTTCAGCTGGATGGAGGCCGCCCGCAGTTCGCCTTTATCCAGGTGGTCCTTGGCGCGCTCGAGCAGTTCCCCCTCCGACAGCTCGCCGCTGCAGGCGACAAGCAGCAGGGGGAGCAAGAGCAAAGGTATCAGTTTCAGGGCGGTATTCTTTCTGGAAAAATCGAACATGCGCTCTCCGCGAAATAACCATTATTAGAGAGTGGGGTGGCCTTGTTATAATGTCGTGCTAATCATTAAGCCGTACTTCAAGCCTTGATACTGTATTTTTTGTGGGGTGTTACGGCCTTCCGGCACGCCACATGATGCCCCAGCCTACAGGGGAATACAATCATTGCCGTTAAAGACGTGCCTGGGCGGGCGGGGGTGTCAACTTTTTTTACACCGGCCGAACACCACCGTATTCCGGAGTGGCGGAAGATGACCGTAGGGCACGAAAAAGGCCTGCCGGCGCAAAGCCGCCATGACGCTCGACCCTCTACGCGGCAAATAAAGCCGGGAGGCGCGAGGTTCCGGCGGCGTGGATGTCGGAATATTTTACATTTGTTGGGCCAGGCCGATCGATTGCGAGCGCGGAATATATATAACCAATTGTTTTTAAAAAAATTTAATTTTCTGGCACGCGAATCGCATTACTAAGCAGCGAAGAACAACGATTTCCGAATTTTTTAAGGACTTTTAAGGAGCTAGAGATTAAAGGCGAAATGAAATGGCTGGCGGGTACCGCCCTGTTGGGGATGAGCATGAGCGCAAACGCGGGCATCATCGATCTGTTCACCACGAGTCAGGCCGAGCTGTCGGATAGTATCGCGATTAACGGCGGCGCGCCGGATGGCGGCGCCTCGAGCTCTGTGATCGGCGGGGCCGACATCCTGGGCACCGAACGTGACCTGTTCGTAGAGCTGCTCGACAACGGTGGTGTTAACACGCGCAACGCCACCATCGGTGTGGCCGGTGGCGTGATGGACTTCAGCGTTGATTCACTGGCCGCGGGTACCGGTACCGTTCAGTGGGATGGCGTCGACGGCAGCATTACGCTCGACCCGACCGGTCTGGGTGGCGTGGACCTGACCGCGGTCGGCACGCTGAGCGGTTTCAGTGTGACCACCCTGTTCTCTGACGCGGGTTACGAGTTCCTGGTGAATGCCTACACCGATGCCAACAACTGGACCTCGATCAGTTTCTCCGCCAGTGCGGTTAACAGCGCCACGACTTCGTTTATCCCGTTCTCCGGTTTCACCAACCCCTTCCTGTGCGGCGCCGTGAATCCCGCCCCGGGTGTCAATTCAATCACCTGTGCCCCCGGTAATCAGACCGTGGATTTCACCAACCTGGGTGCGCTGGAGTTGATTATCGACCCGAACGGTGGGTCTACCTCCATTGACCTGACCCTTGACCAGATCACCACGGTTCCCGAACCTTCCGTGCTGGGTCTGATGGGTGCGGGTCTGCTGGCCGGCGGCCTGGTGGCACGCCGTCGCAACAAGAAGAACAAGGGTATGAGCGCCTGATCCGGATGTAAACGGTCTGGCTTCTGAACTGGACGCTGCCCCCTCTTCGGAGGGGGCCGCGTTTTTTATTTGCGGGGTCCCGGTCTTTGGTTTAGTGGTAGCGATCCCGCGATTGCTGCGTTCCGGTTTTCGATGTCGATTTGAGTTTGTTCTCCGCCGTTGTAGACTGGCTCCTAAGGTTTGCATAACGAGGACACATGAAAACCGAACCCCTTGACTACCTTCTCTCGGCTGTCGCCATGACTCTGCTGGCCGGATTATCGCTTGCCGTCACGGCCTTGTTTTCAATCTGGATGAGTGCAGAATTGTTGGGCGGCTACCATGTGCTGGCCGACGCCTTGCTGTTCCTGCTTCTGTTCGGCTTGTTCTCCTCGTTCTTCTGCCGTCTCCTGCTAAAGGCCGATTTTATCCGCCACGGCAGCTTTCCCATGAATGACCCCGTGTTCCGCTGGTGGAAACTGTTTACTGTTGTCTACGAATTCGGCCGTGGGGCGCTGCTGCCCTTTACCACGGTATTCGCCAAACCGCTGGTGGCGAAAATGTTCGGCGCGAAGATCGGCAATGACATCGCCCTGGGCGGGCGTCTGGTCGATCCCCAGTTCGTCTCTATCGGCGACGAGGCCATCGTCGGTCAGGATTCGGTGGTCACGGCGCATACCATTACCAGCGGCCGGTTGATTCTTGATCCGGTCGTCATCGGCGCGCGGGCCACGGTCGGGGTGAACGTGGTCATCATGTCCGGCGTCCAGGTGGGCGAAGGGGCGGTGATCACCGCTGGCGCCGTGGTGCCGCCGAAGACCGTCATCCCGGCCGGCGAATTGTGGGGCGGGGTGCCCGCGAAAAAGATCAAGAACCTGGCGGCGGAGTGATTCCATAGGTTTTTGTTAAACTACGGGGAGCACGGGGAACATGGGGATAAAGAATCAAGAAAGCCAACACCCCGTGTTCCCCGTGGTTGGATTCACCTGTGGAGTGCCTACAATATCGCTTCCATCAGTGCCGGAAAGCGCCTGGCTAGCGGATATTGTTGGTAGAGGGCTTTGACCTCGGCCGCTTTTTCCGAATAGGTGGCTTGGCTTAAGGTCGTGCTGACTGCATCTCTGAGCGATTGTTTGGTCACCTGCTCGTAGCGCAGCCGCCGGCCGGCGCCGAACCGTTCGATCGCCGCCATGTTCATGTGCTGGTCCATATTGCCCGCCATCCCCAAGACCGGCGTGCCCAGCGCCAGCGCCTGCTGGGTGGCGGGGCTGCCGCCGTTGCAGATCACCAGGCTGGCCCGCGCCGCGGCCGCGGCGCCGGGCAGGTAGTCGGCCACGAAGACATTTCCGGGTAGGGGCGTGTTGAGTTTCCGGCCCAGCGTGGCGGCGACCACGGTCACCGGCTGGTCGCCCAGCGCGCCAAGCACCAGCGTCAGCAGATCGTTGCGTCCCGAACTGCCGAGATTGAGATAGACAATCGGCCGCTCGTCGGGCAGCTCGTCCCACCACGGCGGCAAGGGGATGGCGGGCGACCACAGCACCGGGCCGAGAAAGTGATGGTTGGTGGGCAGTTTGCCGATGTCAGCCAGTTCCGGGATGTCGGCATAGCACACATGATCGGCCCAGGTGTAGCTGCGGCGCAGGTCGCGGCCCAGGGACGGCAGTCCATGGCGGCGCCTGACCTGGTTCAGGGGGCGTGCATGCCAGGCGAAAATCAACGGACGCGCCAAATCGAACACGTGTTGTGCCGCGCCGGCGCCGAGCAGACTGGCCAGGGGGTGTTCGGGAATCGGTATCGGAGCGTCGGAATACGGACTCCAGTAGGCATTGGTGACCGTGCAATAGGGTACGCGCGCAAGCGGCGCGCTGACGGCCAGTGACAGGCGGAAGTCGCCGATGATCAGGTCGGGTTTGAACGTCTCGATGACTCTCAGATCCTCCTCAACATAGCGTTCCAGTTGTTGCAGGCTGTAGACCCGTTGCCCCTTGGCCAGGGCCTGCATAAACGTCTGGCTGGATATGGAGTCGATGGCGGTGTGCTCAAGTGCCAGGTCCGGAAAGAGTTCCAGATAACGCGGATGACAGGCCAGCCGCATCTCATAACGCGTGGGATCGAGTGTGCGGGCCAGCTGGATGGGGCGCATCACATGGGCCAGGGTGACCGCCTCGGCGAAAAACAGGATGCGCGGCTGCGCCTGCCTGTCTTGATTACCGTTCATGCCCCGTTCCGGTTTGCGATTGTTCCAACCTCATCAACAGCGGCGGCAGGAAAAAGAAATCGGCCAGCAGGGCGCAGAAAATGGTCAGGGCCATCAGCGCACCGGTACCTGAATTGAATTCGAAGTCCGACAGCGACAACACCAGAAAGCCGGCGATCAGGACCAGGGAGGTGACCCACAAGGCCCGGCCCACGGTGGCGAAGGTATAGCGAATCGCCCGTTCGGCATCCATGCCTTTGTCCCGCCGGGCATGCAGATATTTGCTGAGAAAATGGACCGTGTCGTCGACGATGATCCCCAGGCTCATGCTGGCCACGATGGACATGGCGAAGCCGATCTGGCCGACGGTCAGGCCCCAGGCACCGAAGGCCATCAGCGCCGGTACCAGGTTGGGAATCAGGCTGATGATGCCGATCTTGAGCGAGCGCAGCGCGAAGATCAGGATGACGGAAATCAGCACCAGGGCCACCGCGGTGGCGATCAAAGAACTGCGGATATTGCGTTCGCCGATGTGGGCGAACATGATCGGCGAGCTGGCCCCCTCGGTCCACATGGACGGCGGGGCGTTATCGCGCAGCCACGCCTGGGCGCGCGCCTCCAGTTCCAGCAGCTCCTGCGACGAGAGATTGTTGAGTGTGACGCTGACCCGGGTGGCGGACTTGTCGATATTGATGCGGTCGTTGAGGTCAAGGCCGTAGGGCAGGGACATCTCATACAGCAGCAGGTACTGGGCGGAAAGATCGCGTTGTTCCGGGATGCGATACCAGGCGGGGTCGTCGTCATGCAGGTTTTTGTTCAGTCGTTTCATAATGTCGACCAGGCTGTGTACATGGATCACACGCGGCTGTTGTCGATACCAGTCGGTAAAGGCCTGCAGGGTGCGCAAAAACGCCGGTGAACTGATGCCGCCCGGCTCGCCGGCGGAGAGGGAATAGTGTATTTCGTAGATCCCCGTCAGGTTTTTATCGATGAATTCGGTCGCTTGCCGCACCGCCGTGTCTTCACTGAAGAACTTGTGAAATTCATCATTCAACTGGTTTTGCGGCACAGCGGCGGCCAACAGCACAATCAGCAGACCCATGCCCCACAGCAAGTGCTTGCGCCGGGTGATGACGAAGTCGGCCAGTGGCGCCATGGCGGTGTCGGTTGCGCGGATCTTTTGTGGGCGGCGCAGCGACATGATCATCATCAATGCGGGCAGTAGGGTCAGCGAGAGAAAAAGTGCAACGATGACGCCGATGGCGGCGATATTGCCCAGGTCGCGCAGCGGCGGCGCATCGCTGAAATTGAGTGTCAGCAGCCCGATGGCGGTGGTGACCGAGGTGAGCACGATCGGTTTGAAGTTCAGGCACAGGCTCTCGATCATGGCATGTTGTTTGTCGCGGTCATTGCGCTGGGCGAAGAGAAAATTGCTGAGCACGTGGACACAGTCGGCGATGGCGAGGGTGGCGATGATGGTCGGTGCGCCGATGGAGGAGGGGGTGAGCACAATGCCGAGCCAGCCGGCCAGCCCCATGGCCGCCGCGGCTGAAAAGCCCACTACCAGCACGGTGCCGGCCGTGCCCGCCGTGGACCGCAATAGCAGCGCCAGCCCGATCACCGCCACCAGGGCGGTGGCCGGCACCAGGGTTTTGAGGTCGGCCTCGGAATATTCCTGCAGTGCATTATTCATGGCGACGATGCCGGTGAGATAAAAATCGATCCCGGGGTGTTGCCGCTCGGCCTCGGTGACGAAACCGCGGATGAACTCCATCACTTGGGGCGTGGCACGGTGGGCCTCCTCCTCGGGCAGGTAGACGGCGACGTTGATGGCGGTGACATCGCCGCCCGGCGAGACCAGTTTGTTGACCAGCAGGGGTTCGTTGAGGGCGATGCCGCGGATGGCTTGGATGTCAGTGTCTGAGAGCCGCAGCGCGTCTTCGACCAATTGTTCGACGATCAGGTCGTCGCCCTCGGCATGGGTGTGCTGAAAGTTGGTGATGGAGTCGACACGGGTGGAATAGGGCGTCTGCCAGGCCGCCTCGGTGAGCCGCTCCACCACCGCCAGCACCTCGCGGCTGAAGACGTCGCCGCTTTGGGGGGCGATGACGATGACCACGTTATTGCTCTTGGTATAGGTCCGTTGCAGCGCCTCAAAGGCCTGGAGCTGGGGATTGTCCGCGCTGAAGAAGAGGCGGTAGTCATTGCTGAAGCCGAGCAGTCGGACGCCGCTGGCCGCCAGCGCGACCATGACGATCGCCAGAATGGAAACGATGTACGGGTGAGCGGTGACCCACCTGGCAAAGCGTTCCGTCATCGCGATGTGTTGGCTGAATCCGTGCCGTAGTGCATGAGCTCCGCCAGGGGGCGGCGCACGGAACGCGCCGTCGGTGGCGGACCGAAGCCCATGCGCCCCATGAAGACGGCCCTGCCGGCCTCGTCTCCGCCCAGCAGTTCATCCAGCCGCTGGGCGACCTTGGCGGCCTTTTGCTCCATGCCCGGTTGTGCCGAGAAGTGGACGTCGCCGCGGACATATTCGTGAAAGATCAGCGGTGTCATCTCGGGCTGGAGAAATAGCCCGAGCCGGGTGGCGCAGAGCCAGAAACGCTGCATGGCACGGCCGGCGGCGATGAAATCATCGATGGTCTGCGGCGCGTGTTTGGCCACCAGGGCGAAGTGGCCGGCGCAGGCCAGTCCCGGAATCAGGTCAAGCTGCAGGCGCGGCATCAGGGTGCCGGCCAGGTAGCGGTTCATGAATCTGACACGCGTCCAACTCTGCAGGGTCCACCTCATGAGCCGGGTGGTCAAGGGGTCGGCGCCGATGGCCTGGTCGGGAACCTTGTCCTCGCTGTAGCGGGCGTCCCACTGGATGATGTCGCGATGCACTTGGTAGGCCTCGGGCATGGTCAGCCGCAGGCCGGCGTTTTTGAACATCAGCCGGGCCGCCTGCAGGCGGCGGCCGAACCCCTCTATCCAGATAAGCCTGTAGCCGGGCCCCAGGGATTCCGCCAATTCCTGTTTGTGGCGTTTGCCCAGCGGCCGCCTCTGCATGGGGCGGCGCTGCACCGTGCGCAGCGGCAGATAGGGAATGAGGGGGCTGGGGGCGAGCTCGGGATCGTCTTCGAAGTGAATATCGAAGCTCGGGGTGGTGTCGGGCTGTTC
>JASBUE010000217.1 GCA_030148045.1 Candidatus Tenderia sp. | reverse complement strand
GGCCGGGCTACTCGCTGGGTAGCCTCAGGGCGAGAAATACCGGCCCGTCGCGGCGCTGTACCAGCACCGCCACCGGTTTGCCGCTGGGCAGGCCCTGGCTCACTTCGCGGAAGTGCTTGGCATCCTTGATATTCTGGTTGTTGATCATGACAATCACATCACCCTGTCGGATACCGGCGTCATAGGCGGGGCCGGACTTGACCTCGGTAACCAGCACGCCTTTGTCCTTCAAACCCAGCTCCTTACGCTGCTCGTCGCTCAAGTCAGTGACGTCCAGGTTGAGACGGGTGTCATCGGCGCTGCCCGGCTCGGCAGCAGAGGCTTGAATCTCCTCGTCGCTGGGCAATTCACCGATAGTGACCTTCAGTGTCTTGATCTTGCCATTGCGCATCACCTTCACCGGCACCTCTTCATCCACCGGCGTCACGCCGACCATGGGCGGCAGCGCAGCCGAGGTCTGCACCTTCTTGCCATTGAACTCGATGATGATATCGCCGACCTCAAACCCGGCGGCCTGGGCCGGACTGTCGGGCAACACCTGGGACACCAGCGCGCCCACCGGCTTATCCATATCGAAGGACTCGGCCAGCTCGCGGGTGACATCCTGGATCAGGACGCCCAACCAACCGCGGGTGACATGGCCCACATCCTTGAGCTGCTTGACCACGTCCATGGCCAGATCGATCGGGATGGTGAACGACAGCCCCATGAAACCGCCGGTGCGGCTGTAGATCTGGGCGTTCACACCCACCACTTCACCGTCCATGTTGAACAGCGGCCCGCCCGAGTTGCCCGGATTAATGGCCACATCGGTCTGGATGAAGGGGACATAATTTTCATTGGGCAGGCTGCGGCCCACGGCGCTGATGATACCGGCGGTGACGGTATGATCGAAATCGAAGGGCGAACCGATGGCCAATACCCATTCACCTACCTTGAGCTTGTTGGAATCACCGATCTTGACCACCGGCAGATCGTCGGCCTCGACCTTGAGCAGCGCCACATCGCTGCGCTGGTCGCTGCCGATCACTTCGGCCTCCAGTTCGCGGCGGTCGCTGAGGCGTACGATGATCTCGTCGGCGTCGCGGATAACATGATGATTGGTCAGAATATAGCCGTCCCGGGAAATAATGAAACCGGACCCAAGTGAGTGGGCGTCGTACTCGCGCGGCATTTCACCGCGGCGCTCCTCATCGAAGAAGCGGCGGAAAAACTCGTCAAACGGCGTACCTTCCGGGAAATCGGGCATGCCGTGCGGAAAACCGCGGCGCCCATGCTTAATCTTCTGGGTGGTGCTGATATTGACCACTGCGGCGCTGCTGGCCTCGACCACAGGGACAAAATCTGGCAACTGGGCGGCAGCGCTGCTCACGCCCGGCAACAAGCCGGCCACAACGAAAAAGAATGCATAGATCACGGTTACCGATTTCATTCTAACGTTCAATTTGCCTCTCTCCTTATATTGAAGCTTGAATACTTGATTGCCGCTCAACGCTGAATAGTGACAAACGTCTCGGTGGGAAGTTCATCACAACGGCGCAAAATCACCGGTTGATAGCGGCTGTCGTATGCGATTTTTCGGCTGAACAGGCGAACCACATAGAAACCGAGCAGCAGCCCGGTCAGACCGAATATGGCGATCAGACCATCGGCCTGCTGCATACCCACCTCGTCAGCCACGGCGCTGCCGAGCAGGGCCATCAGCAGCAGCGTTAGCAACGGCAGTCCATAGACGGCAAGCGAACCGCGCACCAGGGCATCTTCCGCCAACCCCAGCACAACCCGATCGCCCGCTGCGGCATTGACGCTGTTCAGTGCCTTGATACGGCTGAAACGGCCGCTGTAGACCTTTGAGATCACGCCGGTACCGCAACCCTTGTTGGCCGAACAGCTGGAACAGGCGCTCTTGCGTTCGGTTTCGATCCAGGCGTAACCACCCTCGCACGAAATCACCCGGCCGGTTTCCTCAATCATTGTGTCTGTCCTTTGCGTTTGATCGAGCGGCCCATACTCTTCACCGTGATCTCCGGCACCTCGCCGACCACGGTCACCTGATAACCATCTTCGACACTACCATAGGCATTGACGGCGCCCATGCGCGACAGCACTACAAACGCCTCCCCTTCAGGCTTGGCGCGCTCGACAAAGACGGAGACGGAGGCAAGGCCATCGCTGTAGACCAGATGCAGAACATTTTTATGCTCGGTCATCGGCTGGGATTCGAGCAACTCGAAGCCACCGGGCAGCTGTTCGACCGTCCACTGCGGGGCCGCTTGTTGCTTGGATGACTCGCGACGGGGATGTTGTGCCGCACGAGATTCCTCGGTCGGCGATATCTCCCTCACCTCGTCGGGCCCAAGCACTTCAAGCGAGGTAAACATCACCTGCTCCAAGATGGCGCCATCCTGAGCCAACAAGTCCGACTTAAGCAACAGGCCAGTGGACTGATCCAGCCACAGGCGGTAACCATAACGATACTCGTCCCTGGGCATCACCGAGATCACCTTTGTCGCATGACCGGCGGCACGGTCACTGCCCAGCAGCTCGAGTGTGTAATAGCGGTCGATCCCGCCCAGCTGCGACACGGTGGGATTATCGCCCGCGACCACAGGGGTGCTGCGCATTTCCCGGCGCGCCTCACCCGTCAAGGTCTCCAACAGTTCCCACGCGCCATGCTTGTCGACGATATGGGTAACCTTCATGGCGGCCAGGTCTGTGTCGCGGCGATAGATAAAAACGCCCCGGTAACTGAGCTCCTGCATGGCTGCGGACATCTTTTCCAGCCACTGCTTGGCTGAGCGCTCGCCGGCCAGGGCGGCCTGACAGCCAAGCGCCAGCCCCAGATACAGCAACATGGCCGAGACCACGGAACTGGAAACGGAAATCCGGGCGTGTCCCGGAATCAGAGCTGGGCCCATATCGCGCCGGCAGAGGGAAAAATTGGCAATGCGACTAACCGGCATATATTGCTCGTTACTCACCACGGGGCGGCTGAGTAACGACAAGGCGGCCATTCGGCAGCACCGCTGGACTCATCGCCGTCGGACCGGCCACGCTACGATGACTGATAAGGTAATTGTTCAGCCTGGATTCAACAGCCGGCTGGGCGACATTCCACTGCTGCCCCTGCACGTTCCTGAGATCGGCCGGAGGTAAGATCTGCGCCAGGGGGGCGACCGGCGCGGGTGCGATAGCGGCCACTCGCGCCCCCACGCCCTGCTCTTCCTTGGTGATCAGGCCGACGCCCAGGTAGGCCACCGCGGCGACGGAGGCCGCCAGGGCGAAACCAGTCCAGGGACCGGCAACGGCGGAACGCTTGGTTCGGGGTTCTTGTGTCAGCGGGGAGACGGAGGGGGCGGGCAAGTCTTCGCCGGCGATGGCTTGACTGATATTATTGATAAAACTTCGATCGATATGGGGGGGGAGATTATTGCGCAGGGCGTCGCCGATCAGGTGATATTGCGCCCAACAATCGCGACCGTCGGGAGCGTTGCGTAATTTGCGTATCAGCTGCTGCATCTGCTGCCGGTCGACTTCACCATCCATCAATGCCGAAATTTCTTCTTTCATGTTGTCCTTCGCCATATAACCCGTCCGCTTTGTATATTCTATAACAATGGTTCCAATTGTTTCTGAATCGCCTCGCGCGCCCGGAAAATTCTTGAGCGAACCGTTCCGACCGGGCATCCCATGGCTTGGGGGTTGTGC
>JASBUE010000202.1 GCA_030148045.1 Candidatus Tenderia sp. | reverse complement strand
ACCGGCCCCGCCACGCCGAAGCAGGCTGCGGCAATGGCACCGGAATTTGGTTGACGGGCGAGAAAATCGTGAAGGATGAGATCGAAGGATACATAATCGCCACTGCTAAAGCGCTGCTCGGCCATCACCTCGATGGCGTCGTCTGCGACGGCGACCCGCTGCAGCAGGGTTTTGGTGCCGCCGATGTCGCCGCAGAGCAGTTCCATCAGAGTATCCAGCGAGCCGCGGCCTGATCCAGGTACCAGCTAAGGGCCTGCCTGGGCTTGAGTCGCTCCACCGGCAGGGGATCGTTGACCGAGGGGTAATGAAAAACCCGGTCGACGATGTCGTTCTTGGCTTCGCCGGTCACCAGCAGCCAGACATGGTCGGCGCTGTTGATCACCGCTAGGGTAAGGCTGATGCGCCAACTCTTTTTCTCCTCCACCCAGACGGCGGCAGCGCAGCGGTCTTCCACTTCAAGAATATCGGTGCCGGGGAACAGCGAGGCCACGTGACCATCCTTGCCCAGTCCCAGGAGGACGAGATCAAACACCGGCCGGCCGTTTTCATCCAGGGGCAGAAAACCCTTCAGAATGGTGTGATAGGCACGGGCGGCCTGTTCCGGCTCCAATTCGGCCTGGATCCGGTGGATGCGCATGGGGTCGATGCTGATGTGTTTGAACAGATAGCGATTGGCCATGGCGTAATTGCTGTCGGGATGATCCGGCGGTACGCTGCGCTCATCGCCGAAAAACAGGCGCATCTTGCCCCAGGGAATGGCGTTGGAATAGGGCGGCGTGGCGAGGATTTGATAGAACTTCTTCGGCGTTGAGCCGCCCGCCAGGGCCACCGTGAACTCCCCCTTTCTGTCACTGCATTGCTGCGCCAGACGCAGAAAATCCTTGGCGGCCTCGAGACAGATCGCATCCGCATCCGGTTTGATAATTTTGTATGTTTGCACCTGCTTAATACTAACCTCCCGCTGTGAAAAGTTAAAGATCAGCGGCAGATCTGAAAGGCAAGCCGCGCCTGGGCGATGAACTGGATAAAGGCGCGGTGTTGCTCGGCGCTGATGGGATAGCTTGAATGACCCTTGTCGGCGTAAACAAAGCCCAGCGGCTTGGGGCCGGACTTTAGCGGGGCGGCGACAAAACTGCGCGCACCGATCTGGGCGTGGAACTTATTGGGCAGTACACCGTTCCAGCGCTCGTCGCGGCTGTTTTCGACCAAAATATCTGTCCCCTCCATCAGCACGCGGGAAAATATGTCGCTTTTGGGATTGACCGGGCGGCTGAAATACTCCTTCATGACCTCCTTGTCGGTGCCGATGGCGATACGGCCCGAATATTTCTTGCGATCCATCCCCAGCAGACACAGTACCACCCGGTGAAAACCGGCGGCGACGTGAATGCCTTCGAGGACCTTGATCAACACGGTGTTGAGTTTGGAACCGTCGGTGATCAAGGCGGTGATATCCTGGATGAACTGGAGCTGCAGCGCCTGATCGACAAAATTATCGGGATCCTGTACCGGCCTGTGTGAATCACCAGCGCTATCTGCGACACCGGGAGTAGTCCCTTGTCTTTGCTCAGCGGCCGGGTTGTCGTCGATTGTCCCGGCCGCCGGTGTATGTGTCACCCGGTTACTGACATAAAAGGAAAACTGGCTCGCCAGCTTGTCGCGCCCCTCGTCACCGGTATCCGCCACCACCGGCATCAACTTCCTGGCGGCCAGGCCATAGGTCTTGGCCAGATCACAGCACATCTTGAACGAGTCGCTGAGGGAGGATTCGATGGCGTTCAAACGCATGCCGGTGGCCTGGGACAGGTCGACCATCAATTCGCGTATATTGCTGTTGTCCGCCGGATTGGCGCTATAGAGCGAACCGACCAGGGAGGAGGCGAGTGAGGCCAACACCTTGTTCAACTCGAAGGGCTTGGTGACCTGGCCGGTGATCTTGACCGGTTCACTGTCCAGGGTGGCGACAATGCGGGAGGAAAAATCCCAGCTGTTGGCCAGTCTACTGCCGATGGTCTGCATGCCGGCACCCAATACGCGTTTCTCGTTAGTAGCGGCGTCCGCTTCACCCTCCTTGTTGAGTGTGGCGATCTCGATATATTTATGGGGCAGATAGTTGGCGACGGCAATTTCGCCGAGATCATGCAGCAGGGCACAGGTATAGGTCTCTTCCGCATCTTTGACCCCGATCCTCATGGCCATATCGCGCACAAAGCCGGCGGTGATATAGGCCCGTACCAGTAACTTGTCCATGTCGATGGAGGGATGTTCATTCTGGAAGCTTTCAATGAATTTCATGGTCAGACTGAGGTTTTTGACCGTCTCGAAGCCGAGCAGGACGATGGCACGGGAAACCACGCCGATCTTGCCGCCACTGCGATTGTAGTAGGGAGAATTGGCCAGACGTAATAGCTTGATGCTCAGGTTGGCGTCTTTCAACACCTCCTGGGACAGAGACATGACGTCGGCGTCGGGGTCGGAACTCACGGCACAGATGTGGTTGACCGAGGCGCTGAAGACAGGCAAATCGCCACTTTGCTCGATTTTGGTTTTGAGCTCTTTCAGGGTCGTGTCGAGTTTTGCGTCCATCCCTGTCCTACTTTATTCGACCGCTCGGAGCGGTCTTCCTAGTCCGTTGATAGCAATAGATAAATCATGATGTTCGACGATCAACCTGCAACGCCTCTATTACATCGGCACAAACAGATGCAGCTTGACCGGCGGCGGCGGGCGACATACCCTTTTGATGATCCGGCGATGACTAAAACAACAGGGGGAAGCGTGATGGAAGGTTACATGTGGTTGATTTTGATAAGTATGCTCGGTGTGGGGATCCTGTTCGGGTTTGTGATCGGTCGCAGCAAGGGGGACGTCTCGGCGCCCAAGGTGAGGGAGCTGGAAAAGAGCCTCCACCAGGCCAACGAAGAGATGCAGAATTACCGCGCCCAGGTGACGGCCCATTTCGAAAAGACCGCCACCCTGTTCAACCAGCTCACCAATGACTACCGCGACGTTTACGAGCATCTGGCCAACAGCTCCAACGCCCTGTGCGGCGCAGAGGCCGCCAAGCTCAAGAGCCTGACGGCCGACAAAAACGTGCTGGAAGCTCAGAGCGAAAAGGCGGAGAAGGACAGCGCCGCGACCGGGACCGCCAAGGCTGCGTCGGCCCCGCCCAAGCCCGAGACCGAGACTGAAGCAAGCAAAGCCGTTCCGGAGGCCGCCGAGGAGGCGGAAACAGAGCCGCCAAAAAAGCAGGCCGGTGAGCATGGGGCGGCCGAAGCCGATTCGGGCGCTATGGCAAAAAAGGGCGGCAAAGACGGCACTGAAGAGTCCGCCGTGCCGCCGATGAAAGAAGGTGACTCAGGCGAAGCGCCGCGCACCATTCACTGATTATTAACCCGGCAACCATATTAGGTTGCCGGGTTA
>JASBUE010000201.1 GCA_030148045.1 Candidatus Tenderia sp. | reverse complement strand
GGGGCCGTCCAGGGCCTTGACGTCGGCGCTGAGTTGCACAAGGTAGCCGGAGACGAAACGCGCCGCCAGCCCCAGGTGGCGCAGGATCTGCACCAGCAGCCAGCCGCTGTCACGGCACGAGCCGGTGGCATTTTTCAGTGTCTGCTCGCAGCTTTGTACACCCGGTTCCATACGGATCAGATAGCCGATCTCCTGCTGCAGGCGCTGGTTAAGATGGACCAGAAAGTCGACGGTTGGTGTCGCCTCGCGTTTGATGCTGGCGACCCAGTAGCGCAGCAGCGGGCCGTCTTAGCGGATCTTGAGATAGGGTGACAGCTCCTGGGCCAGCTGCTCGTCGTATTCGAAGGGCCAGTTGTCGGCGTACTCTTCAACGAAAAAATCGAAGGGATTGATTACCGTCATCTCGGCGATCAGTTCCACGTCGATGGCCAGGCGGCTGATCTTTTCCGGAAACACGTAGCGGGCGACGAAGTTGCCGAAGGGGTCCTGCTGCCAGTTGACGAAGTGTTGCGCCGGTTCCACCTTGAGGCTGTAGCTGTGGATGGGGGTGCGGCAGTGGGCCGCGGGACGCAAGCGGATCAGGTGGGGTGAGAGGCTTACCGGGCGGTCGTAGTCGTAACGGGTTTGGTGGCGGATGGCGACGCGGATCGACATGCCTTAACTCGATTTATGTCTGGTTTTCATTGCTGATGGCCTGCAGCGGCGGGACTTCTTCGCTGCGCTCCTCCCAGTCCAGCTGGGGCAGCTCGGCGAAGGACAGCTTGAGCGCCTCGTTCCATGCCTGGCGGATATCGCGCAGGTACTCATCATCCTCTTCCAGGCGCAAATAGTGATTGCTTTCGAAGGTGTCGTTTTCGTAGACCAACAGTTCGATGGGCGGGCCCACCGTGGCGTTGGACTTGATGGTGGAGTCCATGGAGACGATGGCGCAGCGCGCCGCGTCGCCCAGCGAGGTTGCGCGCGTCAGGATGCGGTCCAGGATGGGCTTGCCGTATTTGCTCTCGCCGACTTGAAGGAAGGGATTTTCGTCCGAATCGGTGATGAAGTTGCCGGCCGGGTAGATCATATAAATGGCGGGCGGATAGCCCTTGATCTGGCCGCCGAAAATCAGGGTGCAGGAGGTATCGATATTGGCGCCGGCGGCGGAGGATTTGGCGCTGTTCTGTTCCTCGCCGCTGAGTTTGCTGACGTAACGCGCCGCCTCCACCATTTTCTTGCAGCTCAGCAGGTTGGTAGTGTCAGCTTCCTCCAGCTCATGCTCGATACGGCTGATGATGGCCTGGGTGGTGGCCAGGTTGCCGGCGGTGAGAATAACGAACATGCGGTCCGAGGCCGGGTTGTAGACGTGCATCTTGCTATAGGTCGAGATCATGTCCGGCCCCGCATTGGTGCGTGAGTCGGAACAAAAAACCAGCCCGTCGTTGACCGAAACGGCAACACAATAAGTCATTGCAACATCCCTACAATTCGTATATCGGGCTATTTTAGCCGACTTCGGCAGGCCATGTCGCCGCTTTTTACAGCGATTATGTCCTGCCCCAGGGCTGTTTCGCTAACAGTATGAATACGTTACATAAAGACCTTTGTGGGTGCTCGGGTATTTAGGCCGATTTTGACATGACCCTGCCGGATTGAGCTGCTATCATGCGGCGCAGGCGAAGGGGGAATAGTGTTGTTGGCAAGGCAGCGTGTCTTGCGGTTTGTCCAACCATTTAGAGAAAGGATCTTTTGCCATGGGCGACATGTCTAAGGCCGGTAGTGGAAGGGATGTGCATGACAGCGTTATCGAATCACTCGCCATGCAGTATCAAATGGACGAGAACCACATCCGGCGCATCTATGAGCAGGAGTTGAGTAAGCTCAAGCACGACAGCCGGGTCAAATCGTTCCTGCCGGTACTCTGCAGCCGTCATGTCAAAGAGATTCTGTCGACCGGGGGCTAAGCCGGTTCCATCCGGTTTTTTGTTGTCGCCGCGCTACCTTTCGTTATAACAGATCGTCACGTTTTCCGGTTAGGCCGTCATGTGTTTAATGTGAGAAAATGCGCCGTCTAAAAATAATCGCGGGCGCAATTTTCTTACATGAATGACAACACGTATAGCACCGCCAAAGGTATCCTGTTATCGGTGTTCGGCTTCAGCCTGCTCTCCTTTGGTGACACCACTATCAAGTATCTCAGCAGTTATTACGGCACCTATTCCTTGGTGTTCTATAATTCGCTGTTTGGCCTGATCGTCCTATTGTTGTTGTCCCCCTGGCTGGGTGGGCTGGGCAATACCCTGAAGGACAGACGCATCTGGTTGCACCTGATGCGCGGCGTGTTGGTGTTCGTGCAGCTCTCCCTGATCGTCTATGCTTTCACCCAGCTGCCGCTGGCCAAGGCCTATTCCATGGCCTTTATGGCGCCCATCTTCTCCGCCCTGCTGGGTATCCCGCTGCTGAAAGACCGGGTCAGCCTGCGCCATGTACTGGCCATTGTGCTCGGCTTCGGCGGTGTGCTGATTATTTTGCGTCCCGGCCTGATCCCGTTGGAGCTGGCCTCGTTGGCGGCGCTGGCCTCGGCGCTATTCTTCTCCCTGGTCAATATCACTGCCCGCTATATGCGTGACTCAAATCACACCTTGTTGTCCTGGGCCTTCTATCCGCATCTGGTAATCATCGCTATCTTGATGTTGATATTCATGGACGAGTTGCAGGGACCACGGCTGCAGGACCTAACCTATCTCGCCTTCATGGGCGGGGTCTCGGCTTTCGGCGCCATCGCCATCGCACGCGCCTTCGCCCATGCCCGCACCGCCACGGCGGCCTCGTTTCACTATGTGCAAATGGTGTGGGGCGTGGTGCTGGGGTATTTCTTTTTCGGCGACCGTATCGATCTCTGGACCGCCGTGGGGGCGCTGGTGATTATCGCCAGCGGCTTGTGGCTGATGCGGGTGGAGCGGAACGTGGTGGTTTAGATCGCCCAGTCCGGTCTTAGCGTATTGCGCGTTGGCGGCAGGGTGAGGTGCCCGGCGATGGCATCAATGTCCATTGTGGCCAGATAGGGGATCCGGCCCAGCAGCGGGGCGTCGATCAGCCGTTCCAAGGTGTGGATATTTTCAGTCAGGCGGTTCATCTGCGGCGTGAGCTGATTGGCCACCCAGCCGGCCAGGGGCAGGCCGCCGGCGCGAATCGATTCAGCCGTGAGCAGGGCATGGTTAAGACAGCCCAGCCGCAGGCCCACCACCAGGATCACCGGCAGTTCGATGCGTTCGGCCAGATCGGCCAGGGTCTGGAAATCGTTCAGCGGCACCTGCCAGCCGCCGGCCCCTTCCACCACCACGCAATCGCTTTGTTCGGCGATGTCTAGAAACCGGTCGCGGACAGTTTCAATGTCGATGCGTTTGCCCGCTTCCGCGGCGGCGATGTGGGGGGCAACGGCCGGTTCGAAGGCGTAGGGATTGACTTGGTCGTAGGCCAGTTCCACGTTGCTTTGCCGTTGCAGCAGCACGGCATCCTCATTGCGTAAACCTGCGGCGCTTCTCGCGCAGCCGGCGGAGACGGGCTTCATGACACCGACCTTTTTCCCCTGCCGTTTCAGCGCCTCAATGAACCCTAGGCTGATCCAGGTCTTGCCCGCGTCGGTGTCGGTGCCGGTGATGAAATAGCCGCGCATGGGTTACTTTCTGCTTAGTTGTGAGAGTGGCACATGTACCGCGCCATCTGCTGGCAGCTGTTCCAGCCGAACATCGCTACCCCAGGCGTGGCCGTAGACCACTTCATAGGTGGCGGGCAGCAGGCCGTCCCCGTCGCGAAATTGTTCATAGGCGGCCAGCATCTGTTTCAGTTTGCGTTTGCCGGTGAGGCCGTGATGACGCCCGGCGCTGACATTGTGGGCGCCCATGGCCTTGAGGTCGCGCATCACGCCCATGCCGTCGGCATAGGTAAGCGTAAGGCGTTCCGCATCCATCACCGGCTCGGCCAGCTTGGCACGCATCAGGGCGTCGCCGATATCGTGCATGTCGATGAAGCTGTTGACGTGCACGGCGTCGTCCACCGCGCGCCAGGCCTGGCGCAGCTCGGTGAGGGTGTCGGGGCCGAAGGTCGTGAACAGCAACAGGCCGCCGGGTTTGAGTACGCGCTGGAATTCGCGGAAGGCTGAATCCAGATTGCTGCACCACTGGATGGCGAAGTTGGAGAACACCATGTCGGCGCTGTTGTCGGCCAGGGGCAGCTGCTCGGCGTCGCCGCAGACGAAGCGCTGTTTGCCCCGCCAGCGCGCCATCATGCCCTGCCGCGCCCGCGCCAGTTTGAGCATGCGCGGCGCCAGGTCCAGCAGGATCACCTCGCAGCCCTTATATCTTTTCGCCAAGGCCGCACCCAGCTCGCCGGTGCCGGCGCCGATGTCGACGATGGTCTGTGGTTGCAGCTTGATCAGGTCGAGCCGCTCCAGCAGGCGCTGGCCGATCTCGCGCTGCAGGATGGCGGCTTCGTCATAGCCCGCCGCGGCGCGATCGAAGGATTCGCGTACCAGGTGTTTGTCCAGTTGGTATGGGGTTTGATGCATTTTTATCTGCTTATGAATTCTTGCAGCGGATTCAAAAAATCATTGGTGTGAGACAGAAATGGGATATGCCCGGCCTGCGGCAGGATGTCGATCCGTGCCTTGGGGGCCAGGGGCCGGATTGCTTCGGCGGCCGCCACCGGCACCAGCATGTCGCGCCCGCTGAAGATGAACTGCAGGGGACGCTGCATCTCCCGCAGGTGCGGCCGCATATTGGTGCTGCGCAGGATCTCCAGCCCCAGCCTGAGCGCCTCGGCCTGGGGTTGGGGGCGGGCCTCCACCAGGGCGCGGATGCCGCGCAGTTGTTCCCGCTCGTCCGCCGTGCCGCGCACCTGCAGGGCGAGGAAGCGCTTGAGTGTCTGTTCGGTGTGGTTGACCAGGTTGTCGCTGAACTGAGTCAGGCTCTTTTCCGGGGTGGCGTGGGGCCAGTCGTCGCTCTGGATGAACTGGGGCTGGGCGGCCACCATGATCACCTTGTCGATCTGCCGCGGCCAGCTCAACGCCGCATTGAGGGCGGCCATGCCGCCCAGGGACCAGCCGATCCAGGTGGCCTTGGCGGGCGCGCTATCGCGCAGCAGTTGCGACAAGCGGTCGAGATCGAAGCCGCCGGCGGGCAGGGGACTGTGGCCGTGGCCGGGCAGGTCGACGACGGTGAGGCGGTAGTGGTCTTGTAGCGCATCGACAACAGGCTGCCAGACACCGCCGTGCAGTCCCCAGCCGTGGATCAGGAACAGCTCGGGGCCGTTGCCAAAGGTCTCGGTATGCAACAGGCTCATGCTGCGGCCTCCCGGACGTAGGTTGGGCAGAGCGCAGCGAAGCCCAACGATCGATGGTCCCCTGTTGGGCTTCGTCCCTCAGCCCAACCTGCACGTTCGAATAGTGTCTTCATGCCGCCATCTCCAGCACGGTCAGCAGCTGGTCCACGTCCACCTCGCGATGCGCCGCCGAGAAGGTGATGCGCAGCCGGGCGCTGCCTTCGGGTACGGTGGGCGGGCGGATGGCGCCGATGAGGATGCCCTGTTTGAGTAGCGCCTGGCTCAGGGCCACGGCCCTGTCGTTGTCGCCGATCAACAGCGGTTGGATGGGGGTGTACGAGTCCATCAAGGTGAGGCCCAGCTCGGCGGCGCCGCTGCGAAAACGTTGGATCAGGCGCTGTAATTTGTCGCGTCTCCAGTTTTCTGTTTGCAGCAGTTTGAGGCTGGCGCGGGTGGCCTCGGCCACGGCTGGGGGCAGGGCGGTGGTGTAGATGTAGGGGCGCGCCTTCTGGATCAGGAATTCGATGAGTTCTTCGGCGCCGGCAACGAAGGCGCCGAAGCTGCCGAAGGCCTTGCCCAAGGTGCCGATGAGAATGGGGACCTCGTCCATGCCCAGGCCGAAGTGCGCTACCGTGCCGCCGCCGGTGGCGCCCAGCACGCCGAAGCCGTGGGCATCGTCCACCATGAGCCAGGCGTTATGGTCTTTGGCCGCCGCGGCAAGCTCGGGCAGCGGGGCGATGTCGCCGTCCATGCTGAAGACGCCGTCGGTCACTACCAGCTTCTCGCCGCTGTCGCGCCGGGCCAGTTGGGTTTCCAGTGCCGCGCTGTCGCCGTGGGCGTAGCGCTGCAATCGTGCCTGTGACAGCAGGCCGCCGTCCAGCAGTGAGGCATGGTTGAGCCGGTCCTCGAAGACATAGTCGCCGCGGCCGCACAGGGCGGCGATCACCCCCAGGTTGGCCATGTAGCCGGTGGAGAAGAGTAGCGTGCGGGGTCGGCCGGTGAAGGCGGCCAGTTCCTCTTCCAGGGCGTGATGGGCCGCCGTGTGACCGTTAACCAGGTGCGAGGCGCCGCTGCCCACGCCCCAGTGGTCGGTGCCGGTCTGCATGGCCTTGACCACGTCGGGGTGGTTGGCCAGGCCCAAATAGTCGTTGCTGCAGAAGGAGATTACTTCGCGGCCGTCAGCGTGGGCATAGATGCCGGTGGCGCTATCCAGGATGCGGCGTTGACGGTAGAGGCCTTGCTGTTTCAGGCGGGTGAGTTCGGCGTTGAGATTGCGCACCAGTTTAGCTTCTCAGGTCGGCTAAACCCCCCCTAACCCCCCTTTTGCAAAGGGGGGGATAGGGCTGTGATTGATTCAAAGATTTGCGAGGGCAACGCAAACTTCCCCCCTTTGAAAAAGGGGGGACCGAGGGGGGATTTAAGCGGTCTCCACCGTACCCCACTCAGCCAGCCGCCACCGCTTGGTCTTGCCGTCCCCGCCGCTGCTTGGTGTCGCCGCGCACCTCCAGTTTCAGGTCGCGGATCATCTTCAGGTCGTCGTCCACGCTGCGGCCCTGGGTGGTGAGGTAGTTGCCGATCATCACCCCGGAGGCGCCGGCCATGAAGATCATGGACTGCATGTCGCCGAGGAACTGACGTCCGCCAGCGATGCGGATCTCGGCCTTGGGCAGCATGTAGCGATAGGTGGCGATGGCACGCAGGATTTCGTAGGGCGACATGGGCGTCTGATTGCCCATGGGGGTGCCCAATACGGGATTGAGAAAATTCAGCGGCACCGATTCCACACCCAACTGGCGCAGGCTCTCGGCCATTTCGATGCGCTGGTCCAGGGATTCGCCCATGCCCAGGATGCCCCCGGCGCAGACGCGCAGACCGGCCGCGCGGGCGTTGTTGATGGTGTCGATATTCTCCTGGTAGGTATGGGTGGTGCAGACCTGGTCGAAGAAGCTCTCGGCGCACTCCAGGTTGTGGTGGTAGTTTTCCATGCCCATGGTCTTGAGCTTCTCGGCCGACGCCTTGGTCAGGGCGCCGAGGCTGGCGCAGCGGCCGATGTCGGTGCCGGCGTCCATGGCGGTGAAATACTCCTCCAGTTTGGCGCCCTCCTTTTCGGAGCGCATACCCCAGCCCTTGGAGACCACGCCGAAGTCACTGGCGCCCCACTCGCGCGCCTGTTGCGCCTGGGCCACCAGCTCCTCGGCCGGAATGTAGTCGTAGGCCGGGGCGGCGGTCTTGTGGTGACCGGACTGGGCGCAGAAGGAGCAGTTTTCCGAACAGTTGCCGGAACGCACGTTGGCGATGGCGCAGACCTCGATCTCGTTGCCGCGATAGCTCTTGCGCAGGCGATCGGCGCCGGCCATCAGCCAGGGCAGGTAGTCGTCGTCGAGGCGGATCATCCAGCGGCCTTCCTCGGCCGTCATCTCGCCGCCATTGAGGATGCGTTGGGTAATCTGGTCAATCGTGCTGAAAATCGCGTTGTCCATTCCGGTTTCCTTGTAATAGAGTGGCGCCATGGGGGGTGATATTAATGGCTGGTGGTCGGCTGTCAACTAGAAAAATCGGAAGAGTTAACAACTGGCTAAATAGTGTTCATGATTGGCTGTTGCCGCCCAGCTGCGTGCTGTGTGGCCGCGGCGGGCATGATGGGCGGGATCTGTGCCGGGAATGTGCCGCCGAGTTGCCTTATCTCCAGGCCGCCTGCCGCCGCTGTGCCATTCCGCTGCCCCAGATCGGTATCTGCGGCCGCTGTCAGCAAAAATCCCCTTCTTTTGATGCCGCTCATGCGGTCTTCGAATATGGCGCACCCGTGGCCCAGCTGATTCAGGCGCTCAAGTTCAACGGCAAGTTGTGCAATGCCCGCCTGTTGGGCGGATTGATGGGGGACCGACTCATGCAAATGGCGTTCGATCTGCCCGAGCTGATCGTTCCGGTCCCGCTGCATTCCAGCCGCCTGCGCGAGCGCGGTTTCAACCAGGCCCTGGAGTTGGCCCGGCCGCTGTCCAGGGTCTTTGATCTGCCGCTTGCCGCGGATTTTTGCCGGCGCCGACAGGCCACTACGCCGCAGACGGGCTTGGACGCCCGGGCGCGGCGGCGTAACCTGAAGGATGCCTTCGAGATGTGCGCCAAGCCGGTCGGCCATGTGGCGCTGGTGGATGATGTGATGACCACCGGCAGCACCGTCGAAATGCTGGCCCGGACGCTGAAACGGTCCGGCGTGGGGCGGGTGGATGTGTGGCTCTGCGCCCGCGCGGCGCTTCAGCGCTAACCTGGAAAAGGGGTGGATTCTGGTCTAGATTTATCCGGTTGTGATGTAATTAAAGATTCGGGAGCCTTGGGTGGTTTCTGAGTCTTGCCGCCGCCGTGATACTATAGCCCGCTGCCAGGAGGTACGGCCCGGAATCCTTCCGGGACAGGCACAAAATACATTGATTTTTCAGGGAGTTTGGAAATGAGATTGCGAGCGAGTGTTGCGGCGCTGATCACGCTGCTGGGTGCCGAGGCCGGCGCGCGGGAGCTGGACCTGAGTCTGAGTAACGATACGGCCTTGCTGCGTTATGCCACGCCCATCAGTTACAGCGGCTACGGCCGTACCGATGTGGATGTGGGTTTCATGTATACCGAGTCCAACGATGTGATGGTCCTCGGTGGGATCGAGATGATGGGCGAGGCCGGCAGCCACGCCCCCGGTCTGCATTTCGGTGTGGGGGTGAAGGGTTACGGCGTCTCACTCGACAGCGGTGACGATGTGGGCTCGATCACCCTGGGCGCCAAAGGCTGGTATGTGCCGCCGCAGTTGAACCGCATGGGCCTGGTGGCGCAGCTCTATTTCGGGCCGGATGTGACCACCTTCGGCGACGCGGAGAAGTTCTGGGATTTCAGCGCACGTGCCGAATACGAGGTGCTGCCCGAGGCGGCGCTCTACGTGGGTTACAGAAATGTGCGTACGCGCCTGATAAATAACCGGGATGTGGACCTGGACAAGGGTTGGCACGTCGGGCTGAGGATGTCGTTCTAATCCTGCCGTAAAGCAGGGGGGTGTGGAGCAGACGGTGACATGAGCACAGCGGCGATCGCACACTATGCCGGCAACATGCCGGCATCTGACCCCCGGCTCATGCAGCAGTTGCGTGACGCTACGGCCCAGGCCCGGCAACAGCTCAGGCTGGCCCAGCGCGATCAGCGCCCCCCTGCGGAGCAGACCCTGGAAGGGGAGCTGCTCAACAAACAGGGGCGGCAGCAGTATCAGGCGCCGGCGCTGAGCGAAGAGGAGTATCTGGCCCGTCACCAGGAACAGCGTGCCCGTTCGTCCGAGGGGTATCAGTCGCCGATCCAGCGTGCCGTCGCCGCCTATCAGACTGCCGCGCAGCTGACCCACCCGGCCGATGTGGACCGGCTTGGGATTCTGGATGTCTATGCTTGAGTAGCGGCTCTGATGGAGAAGCAATCCGCCATGAAGCCGATGGACCCCGCGCGCCTGACGCGGCTGCTGCGCGGCCAGCGCTGGGCCTGCCTGGCTACGCAGTGTGACGAGGGGCCCTATGTCTCCTGGGTAGCCTTTGTCGCCGAGGAGGATTTCTCCGCCTTGATCCTGCACCTCAGCCGCCTGGCCAGGCATACCCGCAACCTGGAGACGGATCCCCGTGTCTCACTGGCCTTGAGCGAGCCGGATGAGGGGGGTGATCCCCAACTGCTGGCGCGCTTGACCCTGCAGGGGACGGTGGCGGCGGTCCCATCTGAGCATCCCGATTACGAGCGGTTCAAGGCGCTCTATCTCGCCCGTCTGCCCGCTGCCGAGATGATGTTCCAGTTTTCTGATTTTTCCCTGTATCGCTTTGAACCGCAGGCTGGTCGTTATGTTGAAGGCTTTGCCGGCAGCCATGCCATCAATGCCGAGAAGCTGAAGGCGGCGTCCCAAATTTAAAACAGGCAAAGAGTTGTTATGGAATACGTACACGTAGCCGCCGCGCTAATCTGCAACGATCAGGGTCAGGTGCTGATTGCCAAACGCCCGGCGGACAAGCACCAGGGCGGCCTGTGAGAATTCCCCGGTGGCAAGGTGGAGGCCGGTAAGGATGTGCTGGGAGCACTCGCTCGCGAGCTGCATGAAGAAATCGGTATCGAGGTGAGACAGGCGCGGCCCTTGATCCGGGTCAGATACGACTATCCCGACAGGTCGGTATTGCTGGATGTCTGGCGCGTGGATAGCTTCAGCGGCGAGCCCCGCGGCTGCGAGGGGCAGCCGGTGGTGTGGTGCGGCGTGGATGAGCTTTCCGAACGCGACTTTCCCGCCGCCAACCGGCCGATCATCGCCGCGGCGCAGCTGCCCGAGTGTTATTTGATCACCCCCTCGCCCGACGATGTGGAAGAGTTTCTGGTCAAGCTGGAGCAGGCCCTGGCGCAGGGTATCCGCTTGGTGCAGTTGCGCGCCAAGCGGATGGCGGCCGAGGAATACAAGGCGCTGGCCCGGCAGGTGGTGGCGCGCTGTCACGCCCACGGAGCCCGGGTGTTATTGAATGGTGAGCCAGAGTGGGTGACGGAAGTGGGCGCCGACGGTGTCCAGCTCAGCAGTGGCCGGCTGCACTCGCTGAATCAACGCCCCTTGGGCGAAGAGCTGTTGGTGGCGGCCTCCTGTCACAGCCGAGAGGAACTGCAGCAGGCGCTCAAGCTGGCGGCCGACTTCGCCCTGCTGTCGCCCATCCAATGGACCAGGAGCCATCCGGATACCGAGCCCTTGGGTTGGGATGAGATGCGTCGCCTGGTCGATGAGATGCCCATCCCGGTGTATGCCCTGTGCGGAGTGAGCCGGGATGATCTGGATCAGGCCTTCGCTGCGGGCGGGCAGGGGATTGCGGCGATTCGGAGTCTTTGGCCTGTTTAAATCCCCCCTGGCCCCCCTTTGCGAAAGGGGGGTGTGAAGGTGCTGGCCGCCGGCGACAGAGCGAGCAGATATTCTTCGGATAG
>JASBUE010000193.1 GCA_030148045.1 Candidatus Tenderia sp. | reverse complement strand
GCGGGCGGATCAGGGGTAAGAAAATCGCTGCGCATCCAGCCGCTATTGCCAGCACTGGTTTTAATCTCGGCCACGCCATCCGCGTCTTGCAACACATCCACCAGCGCACCGCTCAGCAGCCGCTCCACCGGCTCACCGGTTAAATCGGCAGCGGGAAAGACGGCGATGCTCACCCGGTCGGTCACATAGGCCGTGTCGGCAAACGCGTTGTTCGCCGCCAACAGCAGCGGCAACAGCAGGAGCGGCCGGCCCCGCCTCATCATTACCTATGCCGCCAGACCACTGTGGCGTAGCAGGGCGTCGATGCTGGGCTCGCGGCCGCGGAACTCGATAAACAACTCCATGGGATCGCGCGAGCCGCCCTGTTCCAGCACGGTCGACAGGAACCTGATCCCGGTGTCGCGATCGAAGATGCCGGCTTCCTCGAAGGCGGCGAAGGCGTCGGCGGACAGCACCTCGGCCCACTTGTAGCTGTAATACCCCGCCGCATAACCGCCGGCGAAGATGTGGGAGAAGCTGTGCGGAAACCGGTTGAACGACGGCGGCTGCATCACCGCCACCTGTTGGCGCACCTCGTCCAGGATCTCGTATATCCGCGCCCCTCGGGCCGAATCATATTCCAGGTGCAGACGGAAGTCGAAAATGGAAAACTCCAGCTGCCGCACCATCTGCATGGCCGACTGAAAGTTCTTGGCGGCGCTCATCTTGTCAAAGAGTTCGTCGGGCAGCGGTTCGCCGGTTTTGTAGTGACCGGCAATGTCGTCCAGCGCCTCTTTCTGCCAGCACCAGTTCTCCATGAACTGGCTGGGTAGTTCCACAGCGTCCCAGGGCACGCCGCCGATACCGGCCACCGAGGGATAGTCCACCCGGGTCAGCATGTGGTGCAGGCCGTGGCCGAATTCATGGAACAGGGTCAGCACCTCGTCGTGGCTGAACAGGGCCGGATCGTCGCCGATGGGCGCCGAGAAATTACAGGTGAGATAGGCCACCGGCGCCTGTACGCCGTCCCTGGTTTTCATGCGCGTGACGCAGTCGTCCATCCAGGCGCCGCCGCGTTTGTTGGGACGGGCGTACAGGTCGAGATAAAAGCTGCCGCGCACACCCTTGGCATCGCTGATCTCGAAAAAGCGCACGTCTTCGTGCCAGACATCCATGCCTTGCCGTTCCGTGATTTTTACGCCGTAGAGACGTTCCACCACGGCGAACATGCCGCTCAGCACCCTATCTTCGGGGAAGTAGGGTTTCAGTTCCTCCTGGCTGATGGCGTATTTGTGTTGCCGCAGCTTTTCCGAGTAGTAGGCGATATCCCAGGCGTCCAGCCGCTCCCTGCCATGCCGCTCTTTGGCGAAGGCGCGCACTTCATCCAGCTCCCGTTTCGCCAACGGCAGGGAGCGCTTGGCCAGGTCGTTGAGGAAGGCCAGCACCTGGTCGGTGGATTGAGCCATCTTGGTGGCCAGGGAATGTTCGGCATAGTTCTCGAAACCGAGCAGTTGCGCCGCCTCGTGGCGCAGGGCGAGAATGCGCTCCATCACCGGGGTGTTGTCGTATTTCTTGTCGTGCGGACCTTCGTCCGAGGCGCGGGTGACATAGGCGGTATACAGCTCGCGGCGCAGTTCACGATCATCGGCATAGGTCATTACCGGCAGGTAGGAAGGGAACTCCAGATTGAAGATCCAACCCTCCAGGTCCTCGCGCTCGGCCATCTGTTTGGCCAT
Organism: Candidatus Tenderia sp.; assembly: GCA_030148045.1. Taxonomy (GTDB): domain Bacteria; phylum Pseudomonadota; class Gammaproteobacteria; order Tenderiales; family Tenderiaceae; genus Tenderia. The sequence continues at coordinate 8,248 of JASBUE010000193.1, read as the reverse complement.
GGCACGCGCCGACTCGGGTAGACCACTGAGGCGCGACTCGTCCGTGATTTGAATGCTCCAGGCATTGGTGGCGTCAAGAATGTTCTCGCCGAACTTGCTGTTGAGCGCCGCCAGCTCCTGCATGATCTCCTTGTAACGCGCCTGCTTCTCTTTGGGCAGTTCAATGCCCGAAAGACGAAAATCGCGCAGCGCGTTGTCGATGATCTTTTTCTGCGCCATGTCGAGCGTTTCATATTCGGGGCCGTCGGCGATCTGTTTGAAGGCACGGAACAGCCCTTCGTGCTGGCCCATCTCGGTGGCGTAGTCGCTGAGCTTGGGCAGGCAGGCGTTATAGGCGGCGCGCAGCGCGTCCGAATTGACCACCGAGTTCATGTGCGACACCGGCGACCAGACGCGGCCGAGGCGTTCTTCCGCCTCTTCCAGCGGCTGCACCAGGTTGTCCCAAGTGTAGGCCTGATTGGCCGCGAGCAGTATCTCCACCTGCTTGCGGCCGTGCGCCAACAACTGATCGATGGCCGGTTCGATGTGTTCGGGTTTGATCTTGGAAAACGGCGGCAGGCCGTTCATCGCGAGCAAGGCATTGGTCATATGCGGGCCTTTCGTTTGCTGCCAAGGGAAATACGGCCCAATTTACCATAACTGCCCACGGCGACCTTAGTCCCTGCGCCTGCCGCCGCCGCAGATCGTGGACAAGGACAAAAAAGCGCGCGGAATTACGCTGTTTTTTCAAAGATGAGCTTATGGGCCATGAAACCGGCGATCATGGCCAGCACCACGATTACCGGCGTGGTCAAGCCGAAGCCGAGGGCGGTGATGGCGGGGCCGGGACAATAGCCGATCATCCCCCAGCCAATGCCGAACAGGGCGGCGCCCAGCAGCAGTTTCCTGTCCACATTCGAGGCGTTTGGCACCTTGAATTCACTGGCAAGCACAGGCGTCGGACGCTTCAACACCAGGCGAAAGGCGATCAGCGTCACCGCAAGCGCACCGCCCATGACCAGCACCAGGCTTGGATCCCAATTACCGGCCACATCGAGAAAATTGATCACCTTGGCCGGATCGGCCATCTGCGAGACACACAGTCCCAGGCCGAACAGGATCCCGGCGACCAAGGCCAGCAGATTCTGCCTCATGAAGCGCCCTCCAGAACATGCCGCAGCAGGAATACGGTAACAAAGCCGAATCCCATAAATACAAAGGTTGCCACGACGGAGCGCGGCGACACCCGCCCGATGCCACAGACGCCGTGACCGCTGATGCAACCGCCGCCCATGCGCGTACCGAAGCCGACCAGGAAGGCACCCGCCACCAGCAGCGGCAAGGAGACGGCGGCGTATTCAACAAAGACGCCGCCACTGAGCAGCTGGTAGATCAGCCCACTGCCGACCATGCCGAGCACAAACATCAAACGCCATAGCCGGTCGCCGGCAGGCTGGACAAAAATACCGCTGAGGATACCGCTGACACCTGCAATGCGCCCGTTAAACAATAACAACAGCGTGGCGCTGAGCCCGATCAACACGCCGCCGAGCAGTGCGCTGACGGGCGTAAAATTTTCCATACTTCTTAACCTTTCGTCTGTTTAATTCACAAAGATTCCACGGAAATCACACTTCAGAATTTCAGCGACACCTGCATCGACAGCGAATTCTCGCTCAAGGTATTGGTGACCGTAGTGCCCGGGATGGGCTGATTCAGCGGCACACCCGCCCCATTGCTAATCATGGCGCCAGAGACTTCCTCTTCAAGGGCACGATAATAGGCCAGACTCAACTGCAGTGTGTTACTAAACTCATACCCCATCCCGATACTGAAATGGTGTTGCACGATGGCGGGCGCAAATACGTTGAACATCTGTTGCTCTTCGGGGATGGGGTTTTCACCATAGTTGTAACCCGCCCGGACCACCATGACCGGCGACAATTTGTACTGGACGCCCAAGGCAACCACCAGGATATCTTCCCAGCCGAAGCCCCTGACGAACGGCCCACTGCTGACGCCATAGTTCTCATCCTCAAAGCCGCGGGTGTCACTGTAGTTGATCCATCTCAGGTCGGCGGCCAGCATCAGCGTGTCACTGGGCCGATAACTGACACCGCCCCCGACAATCATGGGATAATCGAGGCGGAACTTGAACGTCGTCGGGGTACTGGGCGTTCCATTCGAACTCGTCAAAGGACTGCGTACTTTTCAACACCGCGCCCAAGGTCAGATCGGGCCGCGCCCGATAGGTTGCGCTCAGGGTAAACCCCTGCCCCCAGGCAGTGGCGGCATGGGTGGCGTCAGGATAGCCGGAGGCGTTGGGTGCGACCGCTGGAAACGGGGCGATGGCGAGCGAGGCCCAATCCAGATTCAGGCCGAAGCCGTATGAAAGTTTCGGTGAAGCCTCATAGGCCCACGCGGCGGTCAACTGCATGAATTGATAGTTGGAATAGATGGAACCGAACCCCTGTGACGACTGGGGCGCAGCAAGTGGATTGAAATCTCCGCCGCCATTAGGCGCATTGGCGGGATAATCGACCCCGAAACCGGCGATGCCGAGGGCGAAGAAACCGAAGGACCAGGGTCCTTCGAAGTCATGGATCAATCCCATGGAGGGGATCACCGCCTCGCGCGTCTCGCTGCTGACACTGCCGGCGGCACCACCAGCCGAGGCGTACATACTGCGCTCGGGTATGAACAACTCAAAGCCAGGCTCGATGACATGATCATCTATCAACGCCATGCAGGACGTGGCCGTTGGTGGCCCAAGCCGTGCCGCCTCCCATGACCGCGAGCGCTGCCACCCAGCCGTTTACTACCACCTTATTCATACTATCTCCCTGCTAATGCGCCTATATTTGTCATTGTCTTCGCCCCGCCGTGGCCAACGGCAGTACCTGATTATATACCAACGGCGGAGTTTCCCAATGAACGGTCCGGGCGCAACACCGAACCCGGTATCCACCCAGGTGAATCGAGGCGGGCCGCTAGCGCGCCCGTTGCGGCCACCAGGCGACCACGGCGTCGGCGGCGTGGCGCTGCCTCAACAACACATCGATGTTGGACCAGGACCGGGATACGTTATGCTTGAGTCTGACCCGATTGTTGGAGATCATGATGGCATAGACCAGCATGACAAGGACCATGCCGAAATTATGAAGTCTCCTGTTGTCTAGATTCTGAATATCGGTTGCGCCCACGGGGATGTTCAATGAACAAGCGTTACGATCTTATCGCCATCGGCGGCGGCAGCGGCGGGCTGGCGGCGACCAAGCAGGCCGCCCAACACGGCGCCAGGAGTGCGGTCATCGAGGCCGGCCGCCTCGGCGGTGCCTGTGTCAATCTGGGCTGCGTGCCGAAGAAGGTGATGTGGTATGCCGCCGGCCTCGGCCATGGCCTGCAGGATGCCGCCGACTACGGCTTCGGTATCAATAGCAACGGCTTCGATTGGCAAAAGATGAAACAGGGGCGCGACGCCTACATCCAACGCCTCAACCGCATCCATCTCGACAATCTCAACAAGGCCGGTGTTGATTTCGTTCCGGGCCATGCCCGCTTTGTCGACCGCCATACCGTGGAGGTCAACGGCATCGAATACCGCGCCGAGCACATCATCATCGCCACCGGCGGGCGGCCGCTACAACCGCGGCTGCCGGGCACGGAATTCGGCATCACCTCGGACGGCTTTTTCGAATTGGAACAGCTGCCGCGCAAGGCCGCCATCGTCGGTGGCGGCTATATCGCGGTGGAAATCGCCGGCATATTGAATGCGCTGGGCTGCCGGGTGGACATGCTGCTGCGCGGCGACCTGCTGCTGACGCCCTTCGACCCATTGGTCCGCGCAACGGTACGCGAACAGATGGCGCAGGACGGCATCGGCATCCACTGCCGTTTCAACTTGTGTACCGTGACACTGGGGAAAAACGACAATCTGGTCATGGTCTCCGAGCACGGTCCGGAACTCCCCGGCTATGACTGCCTGATCTGGGCCATCGGCCGCATCCCCAACAGTGACCGGCTCAACCTGGAAGCCGTCGACCTGATCTGCGACGCCGGCGGCGCCATTCTCACCGACGAATTCCAGAACACCAACATCGACGGTATTTACGCCATCGGCGATGTCACCGGCAAAACCACCCTGACGCCGGTGGCCATCGCCGCCGGGCGTAAACTGGCCGACCGGCTGTTTGGCGGCCAGCCCGACAGCCGGCTCGATTACCGCAACATCCCCAGTGTGGTGTTCGCCCATCCGCCCGTGGGCACCGTGGGGCTGACCGAGCCCCAGGCGCGCGAACAATACGGCGAGCGGGTCAAGGTGTATCAGACCCGCTTCACCGGCATGTATCACGCCCTGACCCGGCACAAGACCAAGACCGCCATGAAACTGGTATGTGTCGGCGATGAGGAAAAGATCGTCGGCTGCCACATCGTCGGTCACGGCGCCGACGAAATGCTGCAGGGCTTCGCCGTGGCCATCAGGATGGGCGCCACCAAGGCTGACCTCGACGCCACCGTCGCCATCCACCCCACCAGCGCCGAAGAGCTGGTGACATTGAAATAAAATAAGCAAGGAGCACCTATGAGCATACGCAGCTTTCAGGGCATTCATCCCAGCATCGCCGACAGCGCCTACATCGACGCCGACGCCAGCATCATCGGCGACGTCACCATCGGCGCCGACAGCTCCATCTGGCCCGCCGTGGTGGTACGCGGCGATGTGCACAAGATCGTCATCGGCGAGCGCAGCAACATCCAGGACGGTACGGTGATCCACGTCACCGCCGACAACGAATTCAATCCCGGCGGCTTTGCCACCAGCGTCGGCGACGGCGTGACCGTCGGCCACAAGGCGGTGCTGCACGCCTGCACCGTGGAGGATTATGCCCTCATCGGCATGGGTGCCATCGTGCTCGATGGCGCGGTGGTACAAAGCCGGGCGATGGTCGCCGCCGGCAGCGTGGTGGCGCCCGGCAAGATGATCGAAGGAGGCTATCTGTGGTTGGGCAGCCCGGCGAAAAAGATACGGCCACTGTCAGAGAAAGAGTTGGCCTACCTGGAATTCTCGGCCCGGCATTATGTGGAACTGAAAAACAGACATCTAAAAAACTGAGCGGATATTGTTCCACACAGTTCGGGCTTGATGCCTTCAATCCCGCGCAAGCCTATGTTCTGAATCGCCGGGTATACGGCGGGCAGCCGCCGGCTCCAACTGTGTTAACACCCGACGCAGCCCAAGCAAGGCTTCAAAGGGAAACCGGTGCTGGACGATATTGACGATCCAGAGCGGCAGCCTGCCGCGTGGATCGGCGTGGAACATAAATTCCACCCGGGTCTTGTTTGGTTCCAGCGGCACCAGCCGATAGACCCCTGCCATCAGCACGGCGCGCACATGGTCGTCGCGCTCTGGCATTAGGTCGCTTTGTGTCGACGCCAGTCGATAGGTGACAGCGCCGTCCTGGGTCCGGCTGACAACGGAACGATAGACAAAATCACGATCCCGCGCCGGCCACGGCGCGTCGAAGCGGCTATAGAGCAAGGCCTCCGTGTCGGACGCCTGCCTCAAAATACGGGTCTCGACCAGATAGGGGACCCAATCCGGGTGACCGGTGGCGGCGTCGATCACGGCCTTCACGACATCGATATCAGCGTCAACGACGGTGACGGCCTTGACCTTGGGAATATCCTCTTTGCCATCCTGTGCCAGGACCTGAATACCCTCGGCATTCTTGACCTCCTGCCACCCGGCCGTAATATTTTCATCTGCGGCTGTTGTCTCGGACACAAAGATAACCAGCAGACATAGGCAGAATAGAAGAGCGTGCATAATCATGGCGAACGACGGGACCGTCCCGTTTCCCCCGCCAGTCAGTTTGGCTTTGATGACCAGCCTGCGATCATCGCCGGGCCGGAAACACATCTGCCTGTATGGCCAAGTCGTCAGGCGTCCATCTCGGTCCTGAGCCTGGCGATTACCGGCGGCGTCTCCGGCCGCACCCCGCGCCAGAGATAAAACGATTCGGCCGCCTGCTCCACCAGCATACCGAGACCATCAAAGGCCTGAACGACACCGCGGGCCTGGGCCCATAGCTGGAAAGCCGTCGGCTCGGCGCCGTACATCATGTCGTAACAACTGGCATTGGGCGCCAGCAGATCGTCGGGCAAAGGGGGCACCTGCCCCTGCAGACTGGCCGCGGTGCCATTGATCACCACATCGAACCGCTGTCCGGCCAATGCACCGAAACCGCAGCCGGAGATGTGACCCAGATCGCTGAACAGCCCGGCCAGTTCAATCGCCTTGGTATCCGTGCGGTTGGCGATCACCAGGCGCGCCGGACGCTGCTCCAGCAAGGGTGCCAGCACACCGCGCACGGCGCCGCCCGCGCCCAGCAGGAGCACGGCCCTGTCCTCCAGTTCGATCCGGTGGTTGATTGTCAGATCACGCACCAGCCCCACCCCGTCGGTGTTGTCGGCGTAGCGGCCGCCGTCCTCACGCAGCAGCAGGGTATTGACGGCGCCGGCCCGTTCGGCGCGCTCACTGCGCTCCGTGACCAGTTCCCAGGCCTCCCGTTTGAAGGGCACGGTGATATTGAGCCCTTTGCCGCCTTCGGCCTGAAATCGGTCGACGGCAACGGCAAAATCGTCCAACTCCACCAGCAGGGCTTCATAGCTGATCGCCTGCCTGGTCTGGCGGGCGAAGTGGCTGTGAATCTGGGGCGACTTGCTATGGCCGATGGGATTGCCCATGACGGCGTAACGGTCTGTGCTCACGGCATCGCTCACTTGTTGCTGCGCGGTCTAGTGGCCGGGCAGAGCGACGCACACCGCCCCACACGCACCTTTATCCTTGCTTCAACCATTCAGCCAACTGCTTGGCATAGTAAGTCAGAATACCATCGGCGCCGGCGCGCTTGAAACAGAGCATGACCTCCATCACCACGGCCCGCTCGTCCAACCAGCCGTTCTGGCCGGCGGCCTTCAACATGGCGTACTCACCGCTGACATGATAGGCGTAAGTGGGCACGCCGAATTCGTCCTTGACGCGGCGCACGATGTCCAGATAGGGCATGCCGGGCTTGACCATGACCATATCGGCCCCTTCGTCCAGATCCAGCCCGACTTCGTGGACGGCCTCGTCGCTGTTGGCCGGGTCCATCTGATAGGTGTATTTGTTGCCGGCACCCAGGTTGGCGGCCGACCCCACGGCGTCACGGAAAGGACCGTAAAAGCTGGAGGCGTATTTGGCCGAATAGGCCAGGATGCGGGTGTGGATATGACCTTGCCCCTCCAGGGCGTCGCGGATCTGGCCGATGCGGCCGTCCATCATGTCGGACGGGGCCACCACATCGGCGCCGGCCTCGGCGTGAGAGAGGGCCTGCTTCACCAACACCTCGACGGTCTCGTCGTTCATGACATAGCCGCTGTCGTCGACCAGGCCATCCTGGCCGTGGGTGGTGAAGGGATCGAGGGCCACATCGGTAATCACCCCCAACTCGGGAAACGCCTGTTTCAAGGCGCGCACGGCGCGCTGGGCCAGACCTTCGGGATTGAAGGCCTCGGCAGCATCGAGGCTCTTCTTGTCGGCCGCTGTCACCGGGAACAGGGCCAACGCCGGAATTCCCAAATTGACCAGTTGCCCGGCCTCTTTCAGCAGCAGATCGATACTGACCCGCTCGATACCGGGCATGGAGGCAACGGCCTCCCGCCGTTCTTGACCCTCGAGGATGAACATGGGATAGATGAGATCGTCGCTGCTGATCGCGTTTTCCCGCATGAGACGGCGGGAAAAATCATCACGGCGCATGCGGCGCATACGGCGAGAAAGAAAAAGGCCTGAAGCTGACACGATTGCTACCTCTTAAAAATAAAAATGGAGCGGCATAGACTGTGCCGCTCCATTATATCGCAGTCAAATCAATTACTTTTTCTTTTTGGCTGCTTTTTTCTTGGCTGCCGACTTCTTCTTGGTAGCGACCTTTTTCTTGGCCGCTTTCTTTTTAGGTGCCGCCTTCTTCTTGGTAGCGACCTTTTTCTTGGCCACCTTCTTTTTAGGTGCCGCCCTCTTCTTGGTGGCGACCTTTTTCTTGGCCGCTTTCTTTTTAGGTGCCGCCTTCTTCTTGGTGGTTACCTTTTTCTTGGCCACCTTCTTTTTAGGTGCCGCCCTCTTCTTGGTGACAAGCTTTTTCTTCGCAGCTTTCTTCTTGGGCGCTGCCTTCTTGGTCGTAAGCTTCTTCTTAACTGCGGCCTTTTTCTTGGCCGCAGCCTTTTT
>JASBUE010000037.1 GCA_030148045.1 Candidatus Tenderia sp. | reverse complement strand
TATTGCGCAGGGCCATGATGGCCTCGGTGATGCTTTCGCGCACCTGCAGCAGGGCCGGATCATCGGCGTCGCTGAGGCGCTGATTGGCGGCCTCCAAGGCCGCCGCGGCAGCAGCCGGGTTGTGATTCAGGCGGGCCTGCTGATTGGCGATGTTGATCAAGTGGCGGGCCTCGGCCACCAGCAGGTCGTCGTCCTTGCCGGCGCTGAGGGCCTGCTGGATCTTGTCCAGCGACTGACGCAGCGATGCATCGCCTTGCTGCAGCTCGTCCAGGCTGCTGTTGAGCCTGACGTCCAAGTCGCTGACCTTGCCGGACAGACCGTCGAGACGGTCCCGCGTGGACTGGCTGGTGTCCTGCACCTGTTTGGCCAGGGAACGGATCGACTCGGCGCCCGACTCGAGTTCGCCGATGCGCGCCTGGGTGCCGTCGATGCGTTGGCCCAGCGCGGCCTGTTGGGCGCCGATCTCCTGCAGGCTGATGTAGCCGGCGACGAAGGCGCCGATGGCGATGATCAGGGCGACCAAGGCGATGAAGCCGGTAAAGCCTTTGCCCTGATTATTTTCCTCCGTCGCGGCTTGAGTGTCGGACGCCGGTGGTGTTTCGCTATCCGCTGCGTCGCTGCTGCGGGCCCCTGCGTCGTGGTCCGTGTCCTTGGTGTCGGTATCGTTATTTTTCTGTGCTTCAGGCATCACGCGGTCCTCAAAGTCATCAGTGGTTATTGTTGCGATTGTCGCTGCGCCAGGCCGCCATGGTATCAACCATTCCCTGCTCACTGCTCTCGGCGGTGACGATGGCCGGCCGCTGAAAGCCCAGCCGGGCGGCCAGTTCCGCGGCGCGTGCGCTGATCACCACCAGCTGTCGCTGCAGCAGCCAGTCGCGTTGCGCCCCGCCGGCCATATCGTAGAGATTTCGCAGGATTTCGTTGCTGGTGGCGGTGATCAGATCGGGCGGCGGGGTGTGCGATATCAGCCGGCTCAAGTCGCCGGCGGGGCGGGCGCGTCGATAGACCTCGGCGTATTCCACCGCGGCGCCCCGTTGGCTCAATGTCTGTGCCAGCACTTCCCGTCCCCCCTGGCCGCGGAAGATAATGATGTTGCGGCCCCTGAGTTGTTGTAATTCCGCTGTCGCCAGCAGCGCCTCGCTGTTCGCGCCCTGCGCCGGGCTGATGACGGGGCGCCGCCAGCGCCGTTCGACGGCGCGACGGGTACTGTCGCCGACCGCGGCCAATTGCAGCGCGGCGGGCAGCCTGTCACCGATCAGCCGCGCGGCCCCCTCGACCGCGTTGGCGCTGATAAAGATCGCCATGTCGAACTGATCCATCCGGCCCGGCAGCGATGACAATGGTTGTGATTGTTCCGCTTCGAGGATCTCGACGGCGGGAAAGGCGATGGCCGTTCCGCCCCGGGCCTCGATCAGCTGGCAAAGCCCGCCGGTCTGTGCCGCCGGCCGTGTCACCGCCACCGTGACGCCGGTCAGGGGCCGGGGGTCAGTCATGACCGGGGGCCGCGCTTGTCAACCGGCGTGGATGCTGTCGATACCGATCGTTTGATCCTACCATTATTCTTCATCGACGTGCCACGGCATGCTATGCCTCGGCAGACTGGTAGAGGGCGGCCAGGATCTCGCGCGCGCCGCGGGATAGCAGGTCGTCGGCCAATTTGATGCCCAGCCGTTCCGCCTCGGCGGCGGGGCCGCTGATCTCGCCGCGCACCATCTCGCCAGCATCGGGCCGGCCCACCAGGCCGCGCAGGTGCAGGGTGTCGCCGTCGAGCACGGCGTGGCCGGCGATGGGCACCTGGCAGCCGCCTTCGAGGCGGTTGTTCATGGCCCGTTCGGCGCTGACGCGGGTGTGGGTGTCCGGGTCGTTGAGCGGTGCCAGCAGGGCGTTGACGCGCTCGTCGTCACGGCGGCATTCGATGCCGACGGCGCCCTGGCCGATGGCCGGCAGGCTGATCTCGGTGTCCAGGATCTGGGTGATGCGCGCCTCGAAGCCGAGCCGGATCAGGCCGGCGGCGGCCAGGATGACGGCGTCGTAGTCGCCCGCGTCGAGCTTGCGCAGGCGGGTGTTGACATTGCCGCGCAGGTCGATGATGTGCAGGTCGGGGCGGCGCTCGCGCAGCTGGCACTGGCGCCGCAGGCTGGAGGTGCCCACCCGGGCACCCCGGGGCAGTTCATCCAGGGTCTGGTAATGATTGGAGACGAAGGCATCGCGCGGGTCCTCGCGCGCGCAGATCACCGCCAGATGCAGGCCGTCGGGGAATTCCACCGGCACGTCCTTCATGGAATGGACGGCGATATCGGTGTCGCCCTCAAGCATGCTCACTTCCAGTTCTTTGACGAACAACCCCTTGCCGCCGATCTTGGCCAGCGGGCTGTTGAGGATCTGGTCGCCCTGGGTGGTCATGCCCACCAGTTCCACCTCCAGATCGGGGTGGGCTGCGATCAGACGGTCACGGACGAATTCCGCCTGCCACATGGCCAGCGGGCTTTTACGGGTTGCGATACGGATGCGTTGCTTCGACATACTCGGGTTCCTTTCAGCAGACCGCATATGCTACGGTCTGGCGCCCGGCGAAGCAACTTAGGGACGGTCGGATTCGGCCAATTCCGCGATGCGCTGGCGCACCACCGGCAGCTGGCGCCGACTCACCTCGAGCGTCTTATCACAGCCGCGCAGGCGCAGCCGGTACTGATTGTCGCCCAGTTTCTCCAAGGCCTCGATGCAGTCGGTGGCCACCAGGCAGTTGCGGTGGATGCGGGTGAACAGCGCGGCGAATTCCCGTTCCAGATCCTTGAGGGGCTCGTCGATCAACACCTCGCCGTCTTGATAGTGCACCGCCACGTATTTGTTGTCGGACTGGAAATACAGGATCTCTTCGATGGGTACCAGCTTGATGCCGCCGCGATGGTGGGCGCCGATGTGGCGGCGTTGGGGCCGCTCGCCCGTCGCGGCCTCCAGTTGGCCGCGTTGCAGGGGCCGGGCCTTGGCCAGGGCCTGTTGCAGGCGGGCGCGGCGGACGGGTTTGAGCAGATAGTCGATGGCGTTGGCCTCGAAGGCCTCCAGGGCGTGCTCGCTGTAGGCGGTGGTGAAGATGATGGCCGGCGACGGATTCAGATTGCTCAAGTGGCGCGCCGCTTCCAGGCCGTCCATCTCCTGCATGTGGATGTCGAGCAGCAGCACACCGGGCCGCAATTGCTGCGCCTGCTCCACGGCCGCCCTGCCGTTATCGGCTTCGCCGACCACCTGATGGCCGCCCAGGTCCTCGATCAGGTCGCGCAGGCGGCTGCGCGCCAGGGGTTCGTCATCAACGATGAGTATATTCATACTTGTTCACAGGGCTGGTAAGGAAAACGCAGTTTCACCTGGTACCGCTGATGGTGTTGTTCGGCGCTGAGTTTGCCATCCTCGGCGAAATGGGCCAACAGGCGCTGGCGGGTATTGTCCAGGGCGATGTGCAGGCCTTGGCGGCGGCGTTGGACTTCCTGGCCAGGGACGGGCAGGGGGTTGGTGATGCTCAGCTCCAGCCGTTCGCCGCGGCGCGCGCCCTGGACGCAGATCTGGCCGCCGCTGCTGATGGGCTCGATGCCGTGGCAGATGGCGTTTTCCAACAGCGGTTGCAGGGTCAGGGCGGGCAGGGCGGCATCGCCGGGGATGGCGTCGATATCCCACTGGACCTGAAGGCGCTCGCCCAGACGCAGTTGTTCCATATCCAGATAGCGCCGTGCGATCTCCACTTCGGTGGCGAAGGGCAGGCGGGTGTCGGCGCTGTTGAGGGTGTGGCGGAACAGGTCGGACAGGTCCTCCACCGCCGCCTCGGCGCGCTGTGGCTGACGCCGGATCAGGCCGGCGATGGTGTTCAGGGCATTGAACAGAAAATGGGGGCGGATGCGCGCCTGCAGGGCCTGCAGGCGATACTGGTTCTCGGCCTGGATATTGAGCTTGAGCTGGTGCTGTAAATAGAAATAGCGCAGGGTCAGCAGGCTGACGATGGCGCAGATGGCGAAGTTGCGGCTGAAAAACTCCAAATGACTCATATTGATGGACAGGGCGCCGTGGCCGAGGCGTTGGCTAACCTGATAGGCCAGTTCGCTGAACAGGGCGGTAATGGCCAGCAGCAGGGCAAAGGCGGCCAGGGCGGCGCCGTTGTTGCCCAGGCGGTTCAGGCGCGGGCGCAGCCAGCACAGCATGGCGGTGGAGCTGAGCGCGATCCACTGGATATATATAGAGACCAGGCTGAGATAGCCCCAATCGCCGCCGCGCGCGCTGGGGGTGGCCAGGGTGAGCACGAAGGCCAGCAGCTCGGCGATGATGATTACCGCGAAGACGATGCGGATGTGGCAGAAATCGGGCAGGAAGGTGTCGATCTTGCCGGGGTTGTTGTCGCTCTGGGCCATGTAACGTGTCGGTTAGAAGTTAGCTCTTTAATGTTATCGGACGGGCTCGGCCTTGTCTTATTTGTCTGAGGTCCGAGGCGGGGTGATATAATTCGCGTTTTTCGATTAGCCAAGGAACCATCGTGACAGAACCGAGCAGCAAGCCCTGGGCCGGGCGTTTTACCGAACCCACCGACACCTTTGTCGAGGCCTTTACCGCCTCGGTGGGCTTTGACCGGCGTCTTTACCGTCACGATATCGCCGGTTCCAGGGCCCATGCCCGCATGCTGGCCCATGTCGGCGTGCTGACCGAGGAGGAGTGCGCCACGATTCTCAATGGGCTGGATCAAGTGGAGCAGGAGATCGAGTCCGGCCAGTTCCAGTGGTCGGTGGCGCTGGAGGACGTGCACATGAACGTGGAGGCGCGCCTCACCGCCCTGATCGGTGACGCCGGCAAGAAGCTGCACACCGGCCGCTCGCGCAACGACCAGGTGGCCACCGACATCCGTCTCTATCTGCGCGACGAGATCGACGCCATCCAGGCCGAGCTGACGCGCTTGCAGACCGCCCTCATCGACCTGGCCGAGCGCGAGCATGACGCTATCATGCCCGGCTTCACCCATTTGCAGGTGGCCCAGCCGGTCACCTTCGGCCACCACCTGCTGGCCTGGTTCGAGATGCTGGCGCGCGACGCCCAGCGTCTGGCCGACTGCCGCAAGCGGGTCAACGTGATGCCGCTGGGGTCCGCCGCCCTGGCCGGCACCAGTTATCCCATCGACCGGGAATACACGGCCCAGCTGCTCGGTTTCGACGCCGTCACGGAGAACTCCTTGGATGCGGTCAGCGACCGCGATTTCGCCATCGAATTCTGTGCCGCCGCCGCGTTGCTGATGACCCACTTGTCACGCTTTTCCGAAGAGCTGATCCTGTGGGCCTCGGCCCAGTTCGACTTTGTCGACATTCCGGATAGCTTCTGCACCGGCTCATCCATCATGCCGCAGAAGAAAAACCCGGACGTGCCCGAGCTGGTGCGCGGTAAGGTGGGCCGGGTCAACGGCCATCTCATTTCCCTGCTGACCCTGATGAAAGGCCAGCCGCTGGCCTACAACAAGGACAATCAGGAAGATAAAGAACCGCTGTTCGACGTGGTCGATACCCTGCGCGGTTCGCTCAAGGTCTATGCCGACATGATGGCGGCGCTCACCATCAAACGCGACAACATGGAACGCGCCGCGCTGCAGGGCTTTGCCACCGCCACCGACCTGGCCGACTATCTGGTGCGCAAGGGCGTGCCCTTCCGCGATGCCCACGAGGTGGTGGGCAAGGCGGTGCGGCTGGGCGTGGACACGGGGCGTGATCTGGCCGAGATGGAGTTAAAAGAATTGCAGCAGTTCTCCGTGGTTATCGGTGAGGATGTGTTCGAGGTGCTGACCCTGCAGGGCTCGGTGGCGGCGCGCGATCACATCGGCGGCACTGCGCCGGCCCAGGTCAAGGCGGCGGCAAAACGGGCGCGTCAGCGCCTGCGTTAACCCGCCGCCGCGATCGGCGTTCCGGTCGCCTTGGCCGCGGCGATGTTGTCGCTGAGGCGTTGCAGCATCAGGTTGGCATCATCCCCTTTATGCCAGGCGGTCAGGCCGCAATAGGGCGTGACCTTGAGGGTCTGGCCCGCATCGCCCGGCAGTTCCAGCGCCTTGATCAGGTCGCAGATCTTGGCCGCCAGGGTCTCGGTGGCATCGGCAGGGGTCTCGGGCAGGATGAGCAGAAATTCCGGCCCGTCGAAGCGGCCGATGATGTCCGCCCAACGCATTTGTTCCTTGAGCAGTTGTCCCACCCGGAGCCAGGCCTCCTCTTCATAACGTCGCAATTGGTCTGGGTCCAGGCCAGCCAATTCGGCCCGCAATTTGATCAATGACAGCGGGTTGCCGTAGCGGCGGCTCCTGGAGATCAACGGTTCCAGGCCCTGCAACAGGGCGCGGCGGTTGGGCAGGCCGGTGACCGGGTCGCGGGTGGTGAGCTGTTTCAGGTCCTCTTCCAGGCGGTCGCGTTCCAGGCGCAGGCGCTGCTCGGTGGTGATGTCCAGGTAGAACTGCGCGCGGCCGCCGTCGTCGCGGCTCCGGCTGTGGCAATGCAGCCAGCGTTGGCTGTCGTCGCGCTGCAGCAGGATGGTCTCCGGCGGCGAGGTGAGCACGCCGGCCAGTTCCTTGGGGAGTTCGGCGGTGGACTTGCCTGCCAGTTGTTCCGCCGCTATGTCCAGCATCCGTTCCAGGGTCTGGTTATGCCACTGGATGTTGCCATCCGCGTCCATGAGGATGATGCCGACCGGCGCCTGGTGCAGGGCATTCTGTAGTTCAACGAGGCTGGTCTGTTCCATTATGCGTGGCTCCCCTTAATGAATAGGGTGTAGGTATACCCCATATCCCCTCGACCTGCCAAGGGCCGGCGCAGTAGCGTGTCGATGTTTCGCTGCAGCTTGTTGAATTTCGAACTTTTTCTCTAAGCCGTTGAATCTTTATGGGTACGGCGCCAGGGCGGGCAAAGGTCTTGCCCGGCTTTCAAGTTAGCCCCGGCGACGGCCGATACAGGCTTGTGTGCGGGAGAGTGTATGTTCAAATCCAAAATCAAGTCCAAAGCGAAAAACAAACTCAAATTCGCCGACGTTGATGCGGTCAAAAAGCGCTTTCTGTTGCTAAACCGGGAGCGGCTGCGGCGTGGCGAGGAGTGCATGCGTAGCAACCAGCGCGATTTCCTCGATTTTCTGCCGTTGCTGTTTCATATCAACCATCCCAGCCTGCCAGGTTACGTGTCCAAAGACACGCCCTCGGGGATCTGTGACTATGCCCCCTCGCAGCGGGCCCTGGCGGCCGCCAAAAAATATATTCATCGCTTTGAATACCGCAATCGGGCCTTGCCGCGTTACGACGTCCTGTCCATGTTCCTGATGGGCAGCAGCGGCACGATTGCCTATTCCAGAAAGAGCGACTTCGATATCTGGCTCTGCCACCAGCATGACATCCCTGCCGAACGGCTTACCGAGTTGCAGCAGAAGGCCAGCGCCATCGAGGCCTGGGCCGACGAGCAGGGTCTGGAGGTCCATTTTTTTCTCATGGATGCGGAGGATTTTCGCCAAGGCAAGATTGTCGATCTCTCCTCCGAAAGCAGCGGCACGGCACAGTATTACCTGTTGCTGGAAGAGTTTTACCGTACCAGTCTGCTGCTGGCCGGCCGTTTTCCGGTGTGGTGGCTGGTGCCGGTTGATGAGGAAGAGAATTACGACGCCTACGTCAGGAATCTCCATCAAAGCCGGCTCGTCAACGAATCCGAGGTGATCGATTTTGGCGGCATCCCCACCCTGCCGGCGGAGGAATTCTTCGGCGCCGCCGTCTGGCAACTCTTCAAGGGCATCGATTCACCCCACAAGTCGTTGTTGAAGCTGTTGCTGATGGAGGTCTATGCCTCGGAATATCCGGATATCGATCTGCTGTGCCTGCGCTTCAAGAAATCGATCTTCGACGGTGAGAACGACCTGGACAAGCTCGACCCCTACCTCATGCTCTACAAAAAACTGGAGGAATACTTACTCAGCCGGGACGAGGACGAGCGGCTCGAACTGGTACGGCGTTGCTTCTACTTCAAGGTCAATCAAAAGCTGAGCCGCAAGGAGAGCGTTCAGTATGATTGGCGCCGTG
This sequence comes from Candidatus Tenderia sp., assembly GCA_030148045.1. GTDB lineage: Bacteria > Pseudomonadota > Gammaproteobacteria > Tenderiales > Tenderiaceae > Tenderia. The sequence goes on along the minus strand of JASBUE010000037.1, from coordinate 12,962 downwards.
AGCTGTTGCGTTCCATGACCAATGCCTGGGGCTGGGAGGATGAGTACCTGATGGTGATGGACCGGCGCCAGAGCTGGAAGATCAAACAGGTGCTCAGCGAGCGTTCCGTGCTGGTCGGGGAGCTGACTTACACCTACCAGTTTCTTTCCTCCTTCGCCCGCGAGCATGCCCAGCTGGCGGCCATCAATCAGCAGGATCTGAACGCTCTGGGGCGCAAATTGTACGCCGCCTTCGAGCGCAAGACCGGCAAGGTGGAGATCGTCAATCGCGGTATTTCCCAGGATGTCTTCGAACCGCTGCTGACCTTGTACCAGATTCGCCAGCGCGGCCGCGAAGGCGGCTGGGCGTTGTTGAGTTCGGGACCGAATAGCGATAGCCATGACCCTTCCTCCATGGTGGCGCTGAAACGCAGCCGCCATGTGATCGAGGTGGTGGCCTGGGGGTATTTCAACGGCCTGATCAAGGGCTCGACGGTGATAAAGGTGATCAAGCATGCCGGCGCTCTGGATTCGAGGCAGCTGGAGGAGTTCGTGCGCGGCCTGGAAAAAATCTTGCCGGCCAGCAGGATCTTGGAGACCGATATCGAAGACCTGGGACGGGCGGTGCAGGTGCTGCAGTCGGTGCTGGTCATCAACCTCGGCCATGATCCGCTGGTCGAGCTGCGCCGCAGCGGCGCCCATTTGGCCAGCAACCGAACCGACGCCTTCAGCTACGGCGGTATGTACGGCAGCCTGATCGGCAGCGTCGACCAGATCCTGCTGACCAGTTGGAAAGAGGTGATCACCTCGCACTTCGAGGCCGCCGATGGCTTGCTCGACTGTCTGAGCAACTACTTTCGCATGACGCCGCCTTCGAGGGGGCTGGCGCCGCCCCGGCCGACCATTCTCTGTTACACCCAGAATCACGCCATTACCATCAGGCAGCGCATCGAGCGTCTGGTTGACGACCTGGTGGAGTGTTTCTACGGTTCCCGGGAGAAGCAAAGCAACCGGTTTATATTTTGTGTCCAGCGTGACTACTACGTGCTCTACCTCGAGGATGAGGTGTTGCGTTATCGGCGCATCAGCGACTACGGTGAATTGTTGCGTTATCTGAGCAAGGGGCGGCAGAGCTTCGGCCAGGTGATCATGGACGCCAATGTGATTTCGGACAAGCTGCTGCCGCTGGTGTTCAAATTCAACAAGCCCGGCGTGGTGCAGTTTTTCTACAAGCGCGAAAGTGGCGGCCAGGCGGAGATTTACCTGGTGGACGAGAACGGCTCCCTGTTTTGCCAGAAGCACGAGGTCGCCAATGAAGAATGCCTGTTGGGGCATTACAGCCGTTTCTTCGATGCCGTGTTGCAGCGCCAGTTGTTCCAGATCGTGGGGCAGGGGGAGGAGGGCGCAAGGGAGGTCGAGGTGGAGTATTACAGCGTCGGTCGCGATCGGCAGGGGCAGTATCAGGTCAGCCGCAGGGCGCCTTTCGACACCAACAGGCGGGGTTATACCGGCATCCAGGTGATCGCCTCGCGCGGGGACGACAGCGGCTCCGCCTTTACCATCTATTGTGACGAGAAGGAGTTTTCCTCGCTCGAATACGGCAGCAACCTGTTCAATGAGATCGCCGGCTATATTCTTGCCAGGCGCAAAAGCAGGCAGCCCTATCCCGTCTATATCACCGATATCGACTTGACGCCGGACATGTTCGCCGACTATCCGGCCGGCCATGTGCCGGTGGTGGAGTTCCTGAATTACAAGAAAAGCATCGAGGCCAGATTGAACCAGGCGCTGGACCACGTGAAGCAGGTGCGGCCCCTGAAGCCGTATTAGTGTTAACAGGCCCTACCCAAACTTTCCTTTGTAGAGCGCGGTTCCCGTTTCTGGGATAATGGCTCCCAATTTTAACCGTCCGGGAGCCGGGTGATGAAATCACTGCGTTGTCTTATGTTACTGGCCTGCCTGGCCATGGTGGCGGCCTGCGGCCAGAAGGGTGACCTCTATTTTCCCGACCAAAAGGCCTCTGCGGCTGTTGTGAGCATGTTGGAGAGTTATGGATTATTTTGAATATAGCGACGGCTGCCTGTGTGCCGAAGAGGTGGAGCTGGCGCAACTGGCCGGGCGCTTCGGTACCCCCTGTTATGTCTATTCCCGCGCCACCATCGAGCGCCACTGGCATGCCTTTGACGACGCCCTCGCCGGCCAGCGCCATCTGGTCTGCTATGCGGTGAAGGCCAACTCCAACCTGGCCGTGCTCAACCTCATGGCACGCTTGGGCAGCGGCTTCGATATCGTCTCCGTGGGCGAGCTGGAGCGGGTGCTCCGGGCCGGGGGGGATCCGGCCAAAGTGGTCTTCTCCGGCGTGGCCAAGCGCGCCGATGAGATGCGCCGCGCACTGGAAGTCGGCATCAAGTGTTTCAACGTGGAGTCGGTGGCGGAGCTGGAACGTCTCGACCGGGTGGCCGGCGGGATGCGGCGGCAGGCCCCTGTCTCCATCCGCGTCAACCCGGACGTGGACGCCGGGACCCATCCCTACATCTCCACCGGCCTGAAGGAGAACAAGTTCGGTATCGACATCGAGGAGGCCGCGGAGGTCTACCGCCTGGCCGCCGCCCTTCCTCACCTGCGGGTGGTGGGGGTGGACTGCCACATCGGCTCTCAACTGACCGGGGTGGAACCCTTTGTGGACGCGCTGGATCGTGTACTGCTGTTGGTGGGGCGGCTCCAGGATGAGGGTATCACTATCGAGCACCTCGACGTGGGCGGCGGTCTGGGCATTCGCTACCACGACGAGACACCGCCCGAGCCGGCCGAGTACGCCGCGGCCATCAAGCGGCGCCTTAACAACAGCGAACTCGAGTTGCTCATCGAGCCGGGCCGGGCCATCGTCGGCAATGCCGGGGTGCTGCTGACCCGGGTCGAATACCTGAAACAAACCGGCGACAAGCATTTCGCCATCGTCGACGCCGCCATGAACGATCTGCTGCGCCCGGCGCTCTATTCCGCCTGGCAGGCCATCGTGCCGGTGCAGCCACGCGACGATGTGGCCGGTCGGCGCTACGACATTGTCGGCCCGGTATGCGAAACCGGTGACTTTCTCGGCAAGGATCGCGAGCTGGCCATCAAGGCCGGCGACCTGCTGGCGGTGCGCAGCGCCGGGGCCTACGGTTTCAGCATGAGTTCCAACTACAATTCACGGCCGCGGCCGGCGGAGTTGATGGTCGACGGCCAGGAGACCCACGTGATCCGCCGCCGCGAGACCCTCGACGAACTCTATCAGCAGGAAAGCCTGCTGCCCTCATGCAGCGCATCTCCGAACCGGAGTTGATGGAGGCGGCGGCGCAGGCGCGGGCCTATGCCGAGGCCGATTTCGAGGAGGCCAACAGCCTGTTCGTCGACAGTTTCCGCGTGGCTTTTGGCGCCGACCTTCGGGGGCGGGCGCTGGATCTGGGCTGTGGTCCCGCCGACATTGTCTGCCGCCTGGCGCAATATTATCCGCAGCTCCGTTTTGACGCCGTGGACGGCGCCGCGGCTATGTTGAAGTGGGCCGAACGCAGCGTGGCCGGTTACGGTTTGGGCGACAGAGTCGCCCTGTTGCAGCGTCATCTACCCTGTCACGACCTGCCTGCCGCCCGTTACCAGGTGATCACCAGTAACAGCCTGTTGCACCACATGCATGATCCCCATGATTTCTGGGCCATGGTGGCCGCTTACGCCGGGACGGGTAGCCGGGTGATGGTCATGGACCTGTTGCGTCCGGCCAGCCTCGCCGCGGCGAGTGCGCTGGTGGCGCAATATGCCGCCGCTGCCCCCGATATCTTGCGCCGGGATTTTTACAACTCGTTGCTGGCCGCCTATCGGCCCGCCGAGATCGTTCGGCAATTACAATGTGCCGGTCTGGCGCAGCTCGAGGTGGGGGTGGTCTCCGACCGCCACTGGCTGGTCGGCGGCCGGTTGGGCTGAATCTTATTCCAGCGACAGCCGTTGCGGCGTCGTCCGCCAGGCGCTGCCGTCGCCGAACTGGTATTCGGCCCCTTCGCCCCAGCACCAGGCCGTGCGGCGCCCCGTAGTACTGTCTGCACGGATGCCGCAGCCGTGGGTCTTGCCCATGGCGACGGCCTGCCAGTCAGTGTTGGAGGAAGCATCCTGCGGGCTAAAGACGTATCCGTTATCATCGGTGGCGACCTGGGAGGTCAACTGATTTTGATTGTTGTCGCCCCAGCATTCGAGGCCGTTGTCGCTGGTCACGGCGCAGGCCGATTGCTGGCCCAGGTCATAGTCCCGCCAGATGGTGCCGGCGGCCACCTCCTTGGGAGCGGTCACCGGGTTGTCCGGAGGACTGTTGGTGCCGATCTGGCCGGCGCTGTTGTCGCCCCAGCAGTAGAGTGCGCCGTCTGACTTCTCGGCGCAGGTATAACGATTGCCCGCCTTGACGCTGACCCAGTCGGTATCCGCTCCGATTTGTGTGGGCTCGGTTCTGTTGGTGGTCGTACCATCCCCCAATTGTGACACGTCATTCTTGCCCCAGCACCACAGGGTGCCGCCGGTCTTGATAGCACAGGTGTGGCCGCCGGCGGTGATGGTGCCGTTGTAATAGCCACCGACTGCGACATCCAGCGCTGTAAATGGGATGGTTGCTGCAGCGTCTTCAAAAACCTGAATTGGATTGGCGCTGTCGGTGGTGGTGCCGTCGCCAAGCTGGCCGGTGCTGTTGTCCCCCCAGCACCACAGCTCGTCTGTATTTTTGATGCCGCAGGTATGTGTCGCGCCGGCAACGGCCTTGACCCAGTCGTCAGTCCCCTGGGTGACCTTGGCCTGCAGCGACCAGTTGGCGGCCACGTTGCCGCTGACAGTGCCCCTGCCCAGCTGGCCGAGATCATTTCTGCCCCAGCAATAGAGCTCGGCCGCATCATCGGTGATGGCGCAGCTGTAATCATGGCCGGTGGAGAAGCTCTCCCAGTATTCCAGCACTCCGCTCGGTCCCTTGACCTGCACCGGCGCCGCCTGGTTGGCGATGGAGCTGATGCCGAGCTGGCCGTAGCCATTGCCGCCGCCGCACCAGAGGGTTTTCAGCGTGGCTGAGCCGGGGACGCTCTTCAGGCCGCAGCTGTGCTGGGCGCCGCTGTCGATCGTCTGCCAGGTGTCGGAATCGTCGAACTGGCGTGGCGTATTAGTGCCGAGCGGATTGCCGCTGCCCAGCTGGCCCGCGTCGTTCAACCCCCAGCAGTAACCGATGTAGTCGGCGTCGACGGCGCAGCTGTGGTAATCGCCGGTGCTGACCGCCCGCCAGTCCTTGCTGTGGCTGACTTGTTTGGGGATGGCCAGGTGGCCGGCGGTGCCGAGGCCGAGCTGGCCGGCGGTATTATTGCCCCAGCACCAGAGGGTGGCGTCGTCCTTGATGGCGCAGCTGTGGCCGTTGCCACTGGCCACCGCTATCCATCGCGTGCCGGGCTGGACTTGCAGCGGGCTGGATGACGGATTGGCGTTGCCCTGGCCCAACTGGCCGTAGGCGTTATCGCCCCAGCACCATAAACTGGCGTCGTCGTCCCGGATCCCGCAGCTATGATTGACGCCCACCGCCGCGCCGGTCCAGGCAGTGCCCGGCTGGACTTGCGTGGGTGTGGCCGCGTCCGTGGTATTGCCCAGGCCCAGTTGACCGGAGGCGTTGTCACCCCAGCACCAGAGTGATTTGTCCGTTTTGATGGCGCAACCGGCCTGAGTGCCCAGGTTGAGGGCGCTCCAGTCCGTGTCACTGCCGATTGGTTTCGGGGAAGTGCTTTGATCCGTGGTGCCGTCGCCGAGTTGGGATTGGGTGTTGTCCCCCCAGCACCACAACGTGCCGTCACCCTTGATGGCGCAGCTGTGATCGGTGCCGACGGCGGCCGTCTGCCAGTTCGCAGCGTTACCGATCTGAACAGGCTGGTTGCGGGCTGCCGTATTGCCGATGCCGAGTTGTCCCGAGGCGTTGGCGCCCCAGCACCACAACGTGCCGTCGCTCTTGATGGCGCAGCTGTGATCGGCACCGGCGGCGACGAGGGTCCAGGCCCAGGCCGCGTCGCCGATACGCTTGAAGGTGCTGGAGTCGATGATGGACTTGTCGCCGAGTTGGCCACTGCCGTTGGCGCCCCAGCACCACAGATCGTCGTCGCCATGGGTAATGGCGCAGTTATGGTTGGCGCCGGCGCTGATGCTCTTCAGGCCGGAGGTGGGACCGCTGGGTTCCGGTGCGGGGGCCGGTGGAGGCGTTGGTTCGGGTTCCGGCTCGGGCGTGGGATCCTGGTCGCTGCCGTTGTCGGGGGTCGGAGCCGTCGCCGGCGGATTGGTGGTGCTGGCGTTTATGCAGCCGCTCAGGCCGACGCCCAGGCACACCAGCAACGCAATCAGCGCCAGGAATCGCAGGAGGGTGACGGAGGGGGCTGGCATACTCGGCTGACTACTCGATAACTGGCTGTTTCTGGGAAAAATTATAAGGCAAAATGGTTTTGGCGCCATGCTTCATACAGAGCAATCGCCACAACGTTAGACAAATTCAGGCTGCGGCTGTTCGGCCTCATGGGCAGACGCAGTACCTGCGCCGGCGGCAATTGCCGCAGCACCTGCGGCGGCAGGCCGCGCGTTTCTGGGCCGAACAGCAGCAGGTCGCCGGGGCGGTACGTCGGCCCAGCATAGCAGCGTTTGCCCTGCGTTGAGAATGCGAATAGCCGCTCGGGGTCGGGCTTGAGCTGCTCCAGTAGCTGTTCCAGGTCGGCGTATTCCCGCACCGCGGCGAATTCGTGGTAATCCAGCCCGGCGCGGCGCAGCTTGCGGTCGTCGAGTTCGAAGCCCAGCGGATGGATCAGGTGCAGCTGCGAGCCGGTGTTGGCGCACAGGCGAATGATGTTGCCGGTATTGGGCGGGATCTCGGGCTGAAACAGGGCGATGTGAAACATTTACTTAGAGTTGTCAGTTGTCAGTTGTCAGTGGGCAGTTATCAGTGGTTTGTGTGCGCTGTGCGCACGGTTTTAATTATACTGCCTACTGCCTACTGCCCACTGCCCACTGCCCACTGCCCACTGCCCACTGCCCACTGCTTTTTATACCTCCACCTCCATGTTCAGCTCCTTGATCTTGCGCGTCAGGGTGTTGCGGCCCCAGCCCAGCAGTTTGGCGGCGTCCTGGCGCCGGCCGCCGGAGTAGGTCAGGGCGGATTTGATGACGATGCGCTCGAAGGCGGGCATGGCGGTGTCGAGCAGGGCGGTGGCGCCGCCGGCGAGGAACTGGTCGCTCCAGCGCTTCAGCGCCGACTCCCAGTCGTTGGAAGTGGATTCGGCGCCCCGGGGTGTCTTCAGTTCCGGCGGCAGGTCGTCCATGTGTACCTCGCGGCCGGAGGCCATCACCGTCAGCCAGCGGCAGATGTTCTCCAGCTGGCGCACATTGCCGGGCCAGTCCAGGCGGCTCATGTACGCTTCCACCTCGGGGCGCAGGGTCTTGGGTTCGACGTTGAGCTCCTCGGCGGCGGCGGCGAGGAAATATTTCAGCAGCAGCGGGATGTCCTCGCGCCGCTCGCGCAGGGCCGGGATATGGATGCGGATGACGTTGAGGCGGTGGAACAGGTCCTCGCGGAACAGCCCCTTTTCCACCCGCGTCTCCAGGTTCTGGTGGGTGGCGGCGATGATGCGCACGTCCACCTTGATCGGGGTGTGGCCGCCGACGCGGTAAAACTCGCCGTCGGCCAGCACCCGCAGCAGGCGGGTCTGCAGCTCGGCCGGCATGTCGCCGATCTCGTCCAGGAACAGGGTGCCGCCGTCGGCCTGTTCGAAGCGGCCGCGGCGGCTGGCCTGGGCGCCGGTGAAGGCGCCGCGCTCGTGGCCGAACAGTTCCGATTCCAGCAGGTCGCGCGGGATAGCGGCGGTGTTCAGGGCGATGAAGGGCTTGTCGGCGCGCGGGCTGTGGCGGTGCAGGGCGTGGGCCACCAGCTCCTTGCCGGTACCCGACTCGCCGTTGATCAGCACCGTGATGTTTGAACGCGACAGCCGGCCGATGGCGCGAAACACCTCCTGCATGGCGGGTGCCTCGCCGATGATCTCCGGCATCTCCTCGGTCTGGGCCAGCTGCTGCGCCGCCTTGGCCTGGCGGCGGTGGTCGATGGCGCGGCGCACCAGGTCCACCGCCTCGTCCACGTCGAAGGGCTTGGGCATGTATTCGAAGGCGCCGCCCTGGTAGGCCGATACGGCGCTGTCCAGGTCGGAATGGGCGGTCATGATGATCACCGGCAGGTCGGGTTGTTCGGCATGAATCCGGTCGAGCAGGCTGAGGCCGTCGGTGCCCGGCATGCGGATGTCGGAGATGATGGCGTCGGGTTGCCCCCTGCTCAGGTGGTCGATGACATTGAGCCCGTTTTCGAAACTGGTCACCTCCATGTCGGCTTTCTGCAGGGCCTTTTCCAGCACCCAGCGGATGGAGCGGTCGTCATCAATCACCCACACACGTGTCTTGCGCTCTCTCATGTCTTCTCCAGCGGTAGTAAAATTGTGAAGACCGTTTCGCCTGGTCGACTGCTGCATTCGATCAGCCCTCCGTGTTGATTGATAAGCGCCTGCGCAATCGGCAGACCCAGCCCAGTGCCGTCGGCCCGTCCTGTGACCATGGGGTAGAAAATCCTGTCCAGCATCGCCGGCTCGATGCCGGGGCCGTTATCGATCACCTCGATGCAGGCGGCCAGCTTGTGGCGTTTCTGCCCCAGTGTGATCTGACGCTGGATGCGCGAGCGCAGGATGATGGTGCCTTCGCCTTTGAGCGCCTGCACCGCGTTGCTGGCCAGGTTCAACACCGCCTGGATCAGCTGATCGGGATCGGCGTAGATATTGGGTAGGCTGGGATCGTAATCGCGCAGGATTTCGATGCCGCGGGGAAGCTCCGTTTTCACCAATTGCCGCACCCGTTCCAGCAGCTCGTGGATATTGGTGCTCTTTTTCTGCGGCAGAGTGTTGGGGCCGAGCATGCGGTTCATCAGGTTCTGCAGCAGGTCGGCCTCCTGGATGATGATGCCGGTGTACTCTCTGAGCTGTTCATCCTCCAGCTCGGCCTGCAGTAGCTGGGCGGCGCCGCGCATGCCGCCGAGCGGATTTTTGATCTCGTGGGCCAGGCCGCGGATGACGTCGCGGGTGGCGCTGTGCTGGGCCAGCAGGTGTTCTTCGCGGGCGATGCGCAGCTGGCGGTCCACCTGGGCCAGTTCCACCAGCAGTGTGGCGTCGGCGTCTTCGGAGGCCAGCGGTGTTACGGTGCAGTCGGCGGTGATCTGGCGATTATTGGGTAGGGAGAACACCAGTTCGCGCTCGGTGAAGGGGTGGTTGCTGCCCAGCGCCTGCTCCACATTGCGGATGAACTTATTGGAGTCGGTAAACAGCACGTCGAGTCTGCTGCCCTTGATGCGGTGCAGGCTGAGGGCGAACAGCATCTCGCCGGCCGGATTCAGATAGCTCAGGCATAGCTGCGGGTCGAACACCAGGATGGCGGTATTGGCGTTGTCCAATATGCGCTTAAACAGGGCGTTCTGCTCGATCGGGTCTTGAGTCACTTGAGTCATATAACTGCTTTAGCAAACTCCGAGCCAACTCGCACTGTTATGGTGAATTGATATTAAAAGCCAGGAAAAACAATAGATTGTCATCTGGGCGATCCCGTGTGGTGGCGCTGGTGTGTTATGAGTCCTTATCCTCGGAATAAAAAGACAGGGCTCCATGCACTGGATTATAGATGTTTGCACCAAATTAGTGCAAAGTTCTTGGGAGGCAAAAAAAGCCCCAGGCGGACGGGGGCTCCAGATGTAAGACAAGTGTCTGCGCCGTTACAGGCTGTAGTACATGTCGAATTCAACCGGGTGAGTGGTCATGCGCAGGCGGGTGACCTCGTCCATCTTCAGGGCGATGTAACCGTCCAGCATGTCGTCGGTGAAGACGCCGCCGGCGGTCAGGAAGCCGCGATCCTTGTTCAGCTCATCCAAGGCCTGGTCCAGCGCGTAGCAGACGGTGGGGATGTCCTTCAACTCTTCCGGCGGCAGGTCATAGAGGTTCTTGTCCATGGCGTCGCCGGGGTGGATCTTGTTCTGGATGCCGTCCAGGCCGGCCAGCATCATGGCTGAGAAGGCCAGATAGGGGTTGGCGGTCGGGTCGGGGAAGCGTACCTCGATACGGCGGCCTTTCGGGTTGGCGACGAAAGGGATGCGGATGGAGGCGGAACGGTTGCGGGCCGAGTAGGCCAGCAGTACCGGCGCTTCGAAGCGGGGTACCAGGCGCTTGTATGAGTTGGTGGAGGCGTTGGTCAAGGCATTCAGGGCGCGGGCGTGCTTGATGATGCCGCCGATGTAGTACAGCGCGGTCTCGGACAGGCCGCCGTACAGGTTGCCGCTGAACAGATTCTCGCCGTCTTTGGCCAGCGACTGGTGCACGTGCATGCCGGACCCGTTGTCGCCGACCAGCGGCTTGGGCATGAACGTGGCGGTCTTGCCGTAGGCGTGAGCCACATTCTGTACCACGTATTTCAAAATCTGATTATGGTCGGCGCGCTTGACCAGGGTGTTGAATTTGGTGCCGATCTCGCACTGGCCGGCGGTGGCCACTTCGTGGTGGTGGACCTCGACTTCTACACCCATCTCTTCCAGGGCCAGACACATGGCGGAACGCATGTCGTGCAGGCTGTCCACGGGTGGGACGGGGAAGTAGCCACCCTTGACGGTCGGCCGATGGCCCATGTTGCCGCCCTCGTAGACGCGCTCGGAGTTCCAGTCCGCCTCCTCGGAATCGACCTTGACGAAGGAGCCGCTGATGTCGGCGCCCCAGCGCACGTCGTCGAGGATGAAGAATTCGGGTTCGGGACCGAAGAAGGCGGCGTCGGCGATGCCGGTGGATTTCAGGTAGGCTTCGGCGCGTTTGGCGACGGAGCGGGGATCGCGCTCGTAACCCTGCATGGTGTTGGGCTCGAGGATATCGCAGCGCAGGATCAGGGTGCTTTCGTCGGAGAAGGGATCGAGCACGGCGGTTTCGGGATCGGGCATCAGTACCATGTCGGAGGCTTCGATACCTTTCCAGCCGGCAATGGACGAGCCGTCGAACATTTTGCCGTCTTTGAAATCATCTTCGCTGATGATCTTGGCGGGGACGGAAACATGCTGTTCCTTGCCGCGGGTGTCGGTAAAACGGAAATCAACGAATTTAACGTCGTTTTCTTTGATGGTGTTAAGCACTTCGGCTGACATTGCTTTCTTCTCCCTCCGGAATTTTCCGTAGTTGCAAGTTAAAGGTTGGCCGCCCGCATGTGAGCGGCCCCTGAATTTTCTTCAGTCCTGGCCATACTGCACGAAGCATGCCACGCGGCTGCCCCAAAAAAATCCAAACACTGACAAGGAATTAGTTGTATCCGATTGAGATCGCGCGGCCTAAAATGGTGCAAAAAAATGCGAATGCACCATTCTGGTGCGATCGCCGGGTCAGCCGCCGATTTCCAGGGTGATAATAATGAGTTTGCCGTCTTCTCTGGTTTCGTTGTTGAGCACGGTGTGCCCGTTTATGCGGCACCAGGCGGGAATGTCATTGATCGCCCCGGGGTCCGTGCACAGTACCTCCAATATATCGCCGGGCGCAAGCTTTTTCGCCTGGTTCTGGGTGCGGATGACGGGGATGGGGCAGAGCTGGCCTTTAACGTCCAGGGTGTGGGTGCTCATAGGTACCATTCCTTGGGAAAGTTCGCATTACTCAGGGGGGTGACGGTATAGGGCTGCTCACGACCGTCCGGGGTGACGTAATGCACCACTACCTCGGCGGTGTTTTTGCCTTTGCCGAAGCGGGCGGTAATGCGGCCGGCCAGCTTAATGTCGTCAGGGTCAAGTTCGCCATCCACCAGCACCAGGGGGCCGGGGTGGCTTTTGCAGTAGAAATAGGCGAAGCGCTTTTTATAGCCTTCCATAAAGCGATTTTCCCCTTCCTCGCGGCCGACGATGAGCTTGAAGTGGGCGCGCGGGCGGATGTGGCGTCCGACCTTGAGCAGCATCACATCGTCGAACTCGTATTCCTTGCTGCCGCGCACCTGCCACAGGTCCAGCAGTTTTTTGGAATAGCTTTCGTCGGTGAGAAAGCAGCAGCCGCCGGCGGGCTGGGCGTAGTCCGCGAAACCGTATTGTTCGGCCAGGGCCATTTGCGGCTTGCGGCTGCGGCCGCTGAAGCCGTAGAGTTCTTCGCGCTTGATCCAACCCTCTTGCTCGGGGATGGTGGCGGGCAGGTTCTTGGCGCTGAGCGGACGCACCAGCAGACCGCCTGCGCCGGAGTCGCGCGCCACCACCGGCATGGTGTCTTTACGCTGGGACATGGGACGCTGGCCGACGACTTCGCCGGTGATAATGAAGTCGAAGTCGTGCTCTCCGATCCACTCCAGCGCCTTGCGCACCATGAAGGTCTTGCAGTCCAGGCAGGGGTTGAGGTTGGCGCCGTAGCCGTGTTTGGGATTGATCAGCACATCCTTGTATTCCTCAATGACGTCGATGATGTGCAGTTTGATGCCCAGCTGTTCCGCTACCCACAGGGCGTTGTTGCGCTTCTGCTTCTTCTGATCCTGTTTGCGGATGGCATGGGTGTGGCCCTCGACGCAAAAGCCGGTGAAGAAGTTGATGCCTTCAACATGGATGCCCTGCGCCTGCATGACGCGCACGGCCAGCATGGAATCGAGGCCGCCGGAGATGAGGGCCGCTGCTTTAACCTGGCGGGTAACTTGTTCGGACATGATGGTTGAAAAATACGATGGCGCTGAAAAGGCCGCCAAATATACCAAATTTGGCGGCTTTAATTAAGTCACAGGCCCTAACCAATGGAATAAATCTGAAGTCGGAGCAGGAGCCGCGTTCATGCGCGGAGGGCCGAGTGCCCACTAGACACTCGCAGCCCAGCGAACGTCCGGAGGGCTGGAAATCCGAAGAGTGGGCGGGACATGAATGGCGCGCCCGAGAGGATTCGAACCTCT
>JASBUE010000187.1 GCA_030148045.1 Candidatus Tenderia sp. | reverse complement strand
TCACCACTGTTGCGCCTGAAAAAGCGCCAATCAAGACGCGAGGAGAGAGGTTTGGTTATTCCAAATGAGCGAGAGCCTGCCCCGCGAGCGGAGCGAGTGCTTTGGGTACGAGCAACGCAGAGTGGCGCTGTTTCAGGCGCAACCCGGAGGGCTGGACCCATGTTTCCGCCCCACTGCGTTGTCAGTCGCTTATGTAGAATAACTACACCGTACTCCTTCCGCCTTGTGGGGCGGAAAAATGAGCTCCAGCAGTGATGAAAATGAAACCTCAACAGACCCTAGTGGGGCGTGCGCAAAGTTCGGTAACAGCGCACTGCGCTACAATGCGCATCTCGGCGTTGAAAAAACTTGAAATAGATGGCTATTCCTGCGTTTTTCCGCCTTGATCTGCACCTTGTGGCTGTGTGCCAGAGTCACCGACCTTTCCGCACGCCCCACTAGTAAAATGACACCCCTTAGCAGGAGGGAATAGCCCATGAGTGTATTGAAGATATTTTCCGCCGATCAGGCACAAACCTTGGCGTCCGCCGACGAACATGCCCGCATCGCCAGCCGACTGCACGAGGCGGGCGTGTTGTTCGAACGCTGGCAGGCAACCCAGCCATTGGCGCAGGATGCCAGCCAGGAGGAAGTCATCGATGCCTATCGTCAGTCGGTGGAGCGCTTGATGCAGGACTACGGCTTCCAGTCCGTCGATGTGATTGCGTTGGGGCCTGAACACCCGGACCGCGCCGCCCTGCGGCAGAAATTTCTCGATGAACATACCCATAGCGAGTTCGAGGTGCGTTTCTTCGTCGACGGCAAAGGACTGTTCTACATTCACCAAGGCGACAAGGTCTATGGGGTGATGTGCGAGCAGGGCGATCTGATCAGCGTACCGGCCAATACCCGACACTGGTTCGATATGGGCGAGGCGCCGTCGTTCAAATGCATTCGGCTGTTCACCAATCCCGAAGGCTGGGTGGCCCAATATACCGGTGACAAAATCGCCAGAAATTTTCCCGCCTTTGAGCAGTTCTGAATGATCAAGGCGATTGTTACCGACATCGAGGGCACCACCTCGTCGCTCTCGTTCGTGAAGGATGTACTGTTTCCCTACGCCCGTAAACACATGGCGGATTTCGTGCGGCGTCACGCCGACGAGGCCGAGGTCAGGGCGCAGTTGGAGGAGGTGCGTCGCCGCGTCGGGCAGGACCTGGACCTGGACGGAGTGATCCGGCAGCTGATCCGGTGGATCGATGAGGATCGGAAGATCACACCGCTCAAGGCGTTGCAGGGCATGATCTGGGAGACGGGCTACCGCGAGGGAGCTTTTACCGGCCATGTCTATGCCGATGCGGCTGAAAAGCTACGCCAATGGCATGAACAGGGTATCCGGCTCTACATTTTCTCTTCCGGTTCGGTGAAGGCGCAACAGCTGATCTTCGGCCACAGCGACTTTGGCGATCTGAGGCCGTTGTTCGACGGTTATTTTGATACCCGCATCGGTGCCAAGCGCGAGGTAGAGGCCTATCGTTGTATCGCCGAGGCGATCGGCCGTCCGGCGAATGAGATCCTGTTTCTCTCGGATATCGTCGAGGAGCTGGAGGCCGCCAAACAGGCCGGCGTGCAGGTGGTGCAGGTGGTGCGCGAAGATCAGGCGTCCTGGCCAGGCTGCCGGCAGGCGCGCGACTTCGGCGAGATCGATCTCGACTCGCTATGAAGAGTTGCCCGGCCTGTAACGCCGGGTAACGGCCATGCACGCACTTTTCAACCGTAATAGTCCGGTTCGTTTCCTTCCTTCCACTTGATATTGCAGCCCAGGCTCGGCCTCTGTTCCTCCGGTATTTCGTCGTCGTTGAGCAGGGCGTCCACCGCCGCGCGCAGGTCCACACCGGTTACCGGTTCCTCATTGCGCGGCCGGCTGTCGTCGAACTGGCCGCGATAGACCAGCTTGCGGTCGCCGTCGAACAGAAAAAAGTCCGGCGTGCAGGCGGCCTTGTAGGCCTTGGCCACCTCTTGGGTTTCATCGTACAGATAGGGAAAGCTAAAGCCGTGCTCGGCGGCCGCCTCGGCCATCTTCTCGGGGCTGTCGTCGGGATAATTGACGGCGTCGTTGCTGTTGATACCCACTACCGCCAGGCCCTGGGGCTGGTACTCCTTGACGAACTCCACCAAGGCATCGCGGATGTGGATCACATAGGGGCAGTGGTTGCACATGAACACCACCAGCAGGCCTTTGGCGTCGGCGAAGTCGTTCAGGCTCACCGCTTTGCCCGTGGTGTCCGGCAGGGAAAAATCGGGGGTGCGGGTGCCCAGTTCCAGCATGGTTGATTCGGTGCGTGCCATGGTCCTTCTCCTTGCTTGGTGAATGAGGGCTGATTCTAGCGTTCGCCGCTTGATTTATAAACAGGTGAAGACAGTTAATTTACAAAGGAAAGCCGGTCTTGTTGTTATTTGCTAGAATCAGGTTTTCATTGGTCCAGGGAGAGGTTTTAGTCAGTATGCGGCAGGGGCTGATGCGTTTGTGTGTGTTATTGCTGGTCAGCGGTTGTGCCGTGGCACAACCGCAAAATTTCGAGCAGTGGCGTGACGAGTTCAGACAGGAAGCCCTCAGCAAAGGGATTTCGGCCCGGACCTTCGACCGGGCCTTTCAGGGGGTGGAGCCCATTGCGCGCATCATCGAGCTGGACCGCAAGCAGCCCGAATTCACCCTGACGCTCGATGAGTATGTCAGCCGGGTGGTGCCCCGGCGGCGTGTCTCCCTGGGCAAGAAGAGGCTGGCCGAGAACCGCGAGCTGCTGGATAAGGTGGCGGCCAAAATACGGCGTGCAGCCGCGCTTCATCGTCGCCTTCTGGGGCATCGAGACCGATTTCGGCCGCCTCACCGGCGGCTATTCCGTCATCGCAGCCATCACCACCCTGGCCTATGAGGGCCGCCGCGCCGAGTTTTTCCGCAGCCAGTTGTTGGATGCGCTGCAGATCCTGGAGGCGGGCCACATCGAGCCGGAGCAGATGACCGGCTCCTGGGCCGGGGCCATGGGCCAGGCTCAGTTCATGCCGTCCACCTTCCGCGCCTATGCGGTGGACTTCGATGGCGACAACAGGATTGATCTGTGGAACTCCAGGGCCGACGTCTTCGCCTCGGCGGCCAACTATCTGGCCAAAGTTGGCTGGAACGGCGATCAAACCTGGGGCCGCGAGGTCAAACTGCCCAAGGGCTTCGACAAATCCCAGCTCGGCCTGGAGGCGCAAAAGCCCCTGGACGAGTGGGACAGGCTCGGGGTACGGCGCCTGTCGGGCAACAAGCTGCCGGAGCGCAATCTGATGGCCTCCCTGGTGCAGCCGGACGCGGGCAAATTTGCGCGCACCTATCTGGTCTATGACAACTACCGCGCCATCCTGCACTGGAACCGGTCGGACAAGTTCGCCGTCGCCGTCGGTACCCTGGCCGACGCCATCGCCCGCTAACTTAACGAGTCGTTATGAATCAGCACACCCCTGCAACCGTTTATCTCAAAGACTACACACCCACGCCCTTTGCCATCGATGCCGTGCAGCTGCACTTCAATCTGGGCGAAGAGCACACCGTGGTCACCTCTGTCTTGAAACTGCATCGCAGCGGACGGCCCGGCGAGCCACTGCGCCTCGATGGGCAGGCGCTGGAACTGCTCAGTATCAAATTGGACGGCACGGAACTGTCCAGCGCCGACTATGCCGTCGAGGAGGAATCGCTCACTCTTACCACCGAGCTGCCCGATCGGTTTGAATTGGAGATTCAAACCCGCATCCAGCCCCAGCTCAATACCTCGCTGGAGGGCCTGTATAAATCCAGCGGTAATTTCTGCACTCAATGCGAGGCGGAGGGCTTCCGCAAGATCACCTATTTTTACGACCGCCCCGATGTGATGACCCTGTTCACCACCACCATCGAGGCGGACAAGGAAAAGTACCCCGTGCTGCTCAGCAACGGCAACGCCGTGGCGCGCGGCGAGTTGGACAACGGTCGGCACTGGGTCACCTGGGAAGATCCCTTCAAAAAGCCCAGTTACCTGTTCGCGCTGGTGGCGGGGCGGCTGGCGTGCATCGAGGATAGTTTCACCACCCTGTCGGGCCGTGAGGTGACGCTGCAGATCTTTGTCGAGACCCACAACGCCGACAAGTGCGACCACGCAATGACCTCGCTCAAGCGCGCCATGAAATGGGACGAGGAGGTCTTCGGCCGCGAATACGATCTCGATATCTACATGATCGTGGCGGTGGACGACTTCAACATGGGGGCCATGGAGAACAAGGGGCTCAACATCTTCAACTCCAAATACGTGCTGGCGCGGCCGGATACCGCCACCGACATGGACTTCGTCAACATCGAGAGCGTCATCGGTCATGAGTATTTCCACAACTGGTCCGGCAATCGGGTCACCTGCCGCGATTGGTTTCAGCTCAGTCTTAAAGAGGGTTTCACCGTCTTCCGCGATCAGCAGTTCACCGCCGATATGTTTTCCGCCACGGTCAAGCGCATCGATGAAGTCAATCGCCTGCGCAGTTATCAGTTCGTCGAGGATGCCGGGCCCATGGCCCATCCGGTCCGGCCCGACTCCTATATCGAGATCTCCAACTTCTACACCCTGACCGTGTACGAGAAGGGCGCCGAGGTGGTGCGCATGATCTACAATCTGTTGGGGCGCGAGACCTTCCGTAAAGGTACGGATCTATATTTTGAACGCCACGACGGCCAGGCGGTGACCACGGATGACTTCGTCAAGGCCATGGAGGACGCCGGGGCAATCGACTTGAGCCAGTTCAAGCGTTGGTACAGCCAGGCGGGCACACCGGTGCTGGCGTGTGAATCCGACTACGATGGCGACGCCAAGACCTTCGCCTTGACCGTGAATCAGAGTTGCCCGCCCAGCCCCGGCCAGGCGACCAAGCAGCCATTCCATATTCCCCTGGCGGTCGGCTTGTTGGACCCGGCGGGCCGGCCCCTGCCGCTCAAACTACAGGGGGCAGGGGAGATGGGCGAGGATGCCGTGCTCCATCTAAAACAGGCGCAAGAGCGCTTCGTCTTCACGGATATTGATCAGCCTCCCGTGCCTTCCCTGCTGCGCCATTTCTCAGCACCGGTCAAATTGAATTACGACTACAGCATCGACGAGTTGGCCTTTTTGATGGCCCATGATACCGACGAGTTTAATCGCTGGGATGCCGGTCAGCGCCTCGGCCTGAAACTGATCCTGCAACTGATCGAACAGCATCAGCGCGGCGAGGCCCTCGACACCGCCAAGTTGGCACAGACCTATCGGCCTTACTCCGCCGCCTTCGCGACACTGCTGCAGGAGCGGGGCGGTGATCTCAATTTCCGCGCCGCGGCGCTGCAGCTGCCCAGCGAGAACTACATCGGCGAGAGCATGGCGGTGATCGATCCCATCGCCATTTTCGAGGCGCGCTGGGGCCTGCGTCAGGCCCTGGCGCGGGAGCATGAAGCCCTGCTGTGGGAGGTCTTCAGCGCCCATACCGAGGAGGGCGAATTCCGTATCGATGCCACCGCCATCGGCCGACGCGCTTTGAAAAATA
>JASBUE010000182.1 GCA_030148045.1 Candidatus Tenderia sp. | reverse complement strand
AGGGCGCGCGCCAGGCGCAGGTATTCGGGGTCGTGCATGGCCATGCCGGCCGCGCACTGCACCAGCGGCTCGACGATGACGGCGCTGATGTGCTCGGCCTGTTCGGCCAGCAGCTGTTCCATGTGGATGAACTGCTGCCGTGAATGTTCTTCCCAGCTGACATCTGGCGCGCGGTCGTAACAGTACGGTGACGGCACGGTGATGACGTCCATCAACAGCGGTTGATAGGTGTCCTTGTAGAGTGCCACGTCGCCCACCTCCAGCGCCCCCAGGGTCTCGCCGTGATAGCTGTTGGACAGCGCGATGAATTTGGTCTTCTCGTGCCGCCCCTGGTTGCGCCAGTAATGAAAGCTCATTTTCAGCGCCGCCTCGATGGCGGAGGAGCCGTTGTCGGTATAAAAGCAGCGCTTCAGGCCCGGCGGGGTGATCGCCACCAGGCGCTCCGACAGTGCCACCACCGGTTCGTGGCTGAAACCGGCCAGGATGACGTGTTCCAGTGTATCCAGCTGCCGCTTGATGTGGGCGTTGATGCGCGGATTGCAGTGACCGAACAGGTTGACCCACCAGGAGCTGATGGCGTCCAGATAACGTCTGCCGTCGAAATCCTCCAGCCAGACGCCGTCGCCCTTTTTGATGGGCACCAGGGGCAGCCATTCGTGGTCCTTCATCTGGGTGCAGGGGTGCCAGAGTGTGGCCAAGTCGCGCTGGATGAGCTCGCTGTTGTTCTGCATGGTGATTGACAATGTTTATAATTTACTTCAGATATGATTGCTCGATTTCGGCTTCGGAGCGGTCGTTTGTTTATTCAGAGGCCCCGCAAGTATAAGTGATGCGAGATTGCCCCGAAAGAGCGGGACGTGACTCGTCCGGGCAACCACCGGCGGGTCCCTGTTTGGGATAGACTTGGTATGATGGTGTTCGGTTCGTGGGCGTGCCTGCAGTTGCCCGGTTGGGCGCGGCGTTTGGCCTTTGTCCTCTTGCCGCCGTTGCTGGCCGCTTGCTCCGGCGGAGGCGGTGGCGATGCGCCAAACCAGGCGCCGACGGCATCCTTTAGCGTCAGCGTGCTCGGCACCAGCCCCGGGGCGATGCGTTTCGACGCCTCGGCATCGGCCGACCCGGACGGTGAACTGGTCGGCTATGGCTGGGATTTCGGTGACGGCTGGGCGGGCCAGGGGCGCGTGGTCGACCATGTCTTTACGGCGTCAGGCAGTTATACCGTGACCCTGGTGGTGACGGACAATCGCGGTGCCAGCGCCTCGTCCAGCCAGCCGGTCGATGTGACGGCCGCCGCAAGCCTGTCGGGCAGCGTCACCGTCGCCGCCGGCATGATGGTGGATGCCGACATCAACGACCCCGCTGCCCCCTATGCCGACAACGATACGCCGGCGACGGCCCAGGTCCTTGCCAACCCCGTGTTGCTGGGTGGCTATGTGAATAATGTGTTTAGCGGCGCCGACGGTGCCTCGTTTGCGGCGGGCGACGAGTCCGATTTCTTTAAGCTCGATCTGCTCGCGGGGCAGACCGTCACGCTGAATATCGCGGATCATGCCAGCGGCGACCTTGATCTCTATCTTTATCGCGACGACTGCAGCGTCGATCCTTTGTTTCCCGATGATGCATCGCTCGGCGTCGGCAAGACCGAACTGCTGACCATCCCCGCCAGCGGCAGCTACATCGTGGAGGTGTATGCCTTGTGGGGGTATTCGAATTACAACCTGGTGGTGGGACAGGAGGTGATCGGCGGCGCCGGCCCAAGCCTGTCCCTGGATAGCGAGTTCGTGCCCGGCGAGGTGATTGTGCGCATGAAGGACCCGTCGCCCGGGGCGTCGGGGCGCAGACTCGCTGCGGCCACCCCATCCACGCTGGGGCTGGAAACCCAGGCCGGACGGCCGGGCGGCCCCATGTTGTTGAGCCTGGGTGAGAGCGTGCCGCAGCGGCAGACGGCGCTGCGCTCCCTGGGCGCCGCCGCCAACCCGCCGCGGCGCAGCATCGGGGCGCAGGATCAGGCGCGGCAACGGAAATTTGAAACCCTGCTGGCGATCAAGGCGCTGCGCCGCAGAACGGATGTGCTGTATGCCGAACCCAACTATATTCAGCGCACGCTGAGAACCCCGCTGGACGCCGAGTACGGCAAGCAGTGGCACTATCGCATGATCAATCTCCCCAGCGCCTGGGATGTTACCAGTGGCAGCGCGTCGGTGGTCGTGGCGGTGGTGGATACCGGCGTGCTGTTCAATCATCCGGACCTGGCCGGCCAGTTCAGCAGCGACGGCTACGACTTTATCCGCGACGACAACAGCGCCAACGACGATGAGCCGGGCATCGACGCCAACCCCAGCGACCCCGGCGACGCGCCCGGCGAATTCAGTACCAGCTCCTTTCACGGCACCCACGTGGCCGGAACCGTCGCCGCCGCGACCGACTTCGTTACCGCCGCGCCCGGTGGGGCGGGAGTTGCGCCCGGCGCCAGGATCATGCCCCTGCGGGTGCTGGGCAGGGGGGGCATGGGGACCCTGTACGACATCAACCAGGCTCTGCTCTATGCCGCCGGCCTGCCCAACGACTCGGGCACCGTGCCGGCGCAAAAGGCCGATGTCATCAATCTCAGCCTGGGCGGCGGCGGTTATTCACAAATGACGCAGGAGGTGTTGAATCAGGTGCGGGCTGCTGGCGGCATCGTGGTGGCGGCGGCGGGCAATGAGGCGAGCGCCACCCCCGGCTATCCCGCCAGTTACGAGGGCGTGATCTCGGTCAGCGCGGTGGATCTGAATGCCGCGCCGGCGCCGTACTCCAATTTCGGCGCTTATGTCGACGTCGCCGCGCCGGGCGGCGATACCGGTCGCGACCTGAACGGTGACGGCAATCCGGACGGTGTGCTGAGCAGCGCCGGTGACGATTCGGGTGGCGGCATCGTCTACAATTATAAATTTTATCAGGGGACCTCGATGGCCACTCCGCACGTGGCCGGCGTCATCGCCCTGATGAAATCGGTGTACGGCGCCTTGACGCCGGCCCAGGTGGACAACCTGTTGGCGACGGGCCGAATGACGCGGGACCTGGGCGCGGCCGGACGCGACGACCGCTACGGTTATGGCTTGATAGACGCCGCCAAGGCGGTGGCGGAGGCCCAGTCGTTGGCGGGCGGCGGCACGCTGCCGCCGCGCCTGATGGTGATACCGGAGGCCCTGAATCTGGGCTTCAGTGATACCTCGGCGCGCCTGATGCTCGCTAACGGCGGTGGCGGTGACCTGAGTATCAGCAGCGCCGGCGCGGATGAGCCCTGGCTGGCGCTGAGCGAGGAGGCGGTGGACCCCGTCACCGGGCTGGGGACGTACCGGATCACGGTTGATCGTGGCAGTCTGGGCGTGGGCACACACCGGGCGACGCTGAGCTTTGTATCCGCGGCCAACACGCTGACGGTGCCGGTAATACTCCAGGTATCCGACGGCGGTCCGGCCGGTGATGCGGGTTATCAGTATGTGCTGCTGATCGACAGCGGCACCAACAGGGCGGTCGCCGGCCGGGCCGGCCGTTTCGAGAACGGCGTGCTGGCCTATTCCTTTTCCAACGTGCCGTTCGACAGCGGCCAACGCTATATCGTCATCAGTGGCAGTGACATGGACAACGACGGTTTTATTTGCGATGCGGGTGAGTCCTGCGGCGCCTACCTGGCGCTGGATATGCCGGTGGAGATCGGTGCCGGGAGCGAACTGGCCGGGCTGGACTTCTCGTCCGGCTTCGAGGTGCCGCTTGCCCTGCAATCCAGGTCGGTGGTGGTGCCCGGCCTCAAACGGACACGGTGATGTTATGAGGGGATGTCTGAAACGGTTGCTGATGATGCCCTTGCTGGGGGTGCTGGCTGCCTGTCAGCCGCGCCTGGAGGCGGTGAGCGAGCCGCTGACGGCGACGGTGTTGTTCCAGGGCCAGCAGTGCGGGCGCCAGGCAGCGGCGCCGGCGCTGTCGAGGATTGCAGATGCGCAGGCGCTGGCGGCGCTGGCAAGGCGGGTCGGCAGGCCGTTCTCGCTTTCTGAGGAACCGGATTTTGAGCGGCGAATAGTGTTGCTGGTGGAAATGGGGATGCGACCCACCACGGGCTATGGCCTGGCCCTGGCCGGTCCCGTGGTGGCCGTGAAGCGGTCAAGCGCCGAACTGACATTGGCGTGGCGCCGGCCGGCGCCGGATGCCATGTTGGCGCAAATGGTCACCAGCCCCTGTCTGCTGCTCAGCCTGCCGCCGGCCGGTTACGACCGGGTCGAGGTATTCGACGACAGCGGCGAGCGCAGGCTTGTGCTCGATCTGAATCTGAGGCGCTGACTCATGGTCGGGCGGTGGCAGCATTTCGAGCACGAGGCGGATATCGGCGTGCGCGGCGTGGCCGACACGTTGGCACAGGCCTTCGTGCAGGCGGCCCTGGCCATGACCGCGGTGGTCGTCGATCCGGAAGACGTTGTCGCCAGCGATCTGGTGGCGATTGAGTGCCAGGCGCCGGACAAGGAGCTGCTGCTGGTGGACTGGCTCAATGCCCTGATCTACGAGATGGCGGTGCGCCGGATGTTGTTTGCCCGCTTTGAGGTGGAGATTGAAAACGGCCGGCTCACCGCCAGGGCCTGGGGCGAGCCGGTGGATGTGAAGCGGCACCAGCCCACTGTCGAGATCAAGGGGGCGACCTATACTGAACTCAAGGTGGTACAACAGGGCGATCATTGGCTGGCCCAGTGTGTGCTCGATGTGTAGCCTGGGTGAAACGAAGTGGAATCCGGCTTCCGCCTCCGGCGCCATCCAGGCGGTATCTATTCTCATCTATTATCTATCGAGTGACGGGAGGCAGGGATGGATACCTCACAATTGATCAAACGCAATGACTACTGCTGGGAGATCCCGGTCCAGGGCGAGATGCGCGTGCCCGCCGTCATCTATGCCGACCAGGCATTGATCGAGGCGATGGACGACAAGGTCCGCCAGCAGGCCGTCAACGTGGCGATGTTGCCGGGCATCGTGCAGGCCGCCTATGCCATGCCCGACGCCCATTGGGGCTACGGCTTTCCCATCGGCGGCGTGGCCGCCTTCGATCCGGCGCAGGGCGGGGTGATCTCGGCCGGCGGGGTCGGCTTCGACATCTCCTGCGGCGTACGCACCCTGCTCACCGGTCTGAAAAAGGCGGAGGTCATGGCCGAGCAAAGGGCGCTGGCCGACATGCTGTTCCACCGCATCCCCGCCGGGGTCGGCAGCACCGGCGGCGTCCATCTCAATCACCAGGAGATGGACGCTATGCTCAAGGATGGTGCGCAGTGGGCGGTGCGGCGCGGTTTCGGCCGCGAGGCCGATCTGGAGCGCACCGAGGAGCAGGGCTGCATGGCCGGGGCCGATCCGGCCCAGGTCTCCGATCATGCCAAGCAGCGCCAGAAGGACGAGATGGGGACCCTGGGCTCGGGCAATCACTACCTCGAGGTGCAGTTCGTCAGCAGGATTTTCGACCCCAAGATCGCCCGGGTGTATGGCCTGGAAGAGGGCGATGTGGTGGTCAGCATCCACTGCGGCTCGCGCGGCCTGGGGCACCAGATCGGTACCGAGTTTTTAAAGCGTATGGCCATCGAGGCGAGCCAGCACGGCATCAAGTTGCCGGATCGCGAACTGGCCTGCGCGCCCATCGATTCGCCCACCGGGCGATCCTATCTCGGCGCCATGCGCGCCGGCATCAATTGCGCCCTGGCCAATCGCCAGATCCTGACTCATCTGACCCGCAAGGTCTTCGCCGAAATCCTGCCGCAGGCCGATCTGCGCCTGCTGTTCGATGTCTCCCACAACACCTGCAAGCTGGAGAGCCACGAGATCGACGGCCGCAAACGCAAACTGTTCGTGCATCGCAAGGGGGCGACGCGCGCCTTCGGGCCGGGCCATCCGGCCGTCCCCGAGGCACTGCGGGCGGTGGGGCAGCCGGTGATCATCGGCGGCTCCATGGGCACGGCCTCGTATATTCTGGCCGGCACGGCGGAGAGCGAACGGCTGGCCTTCAGTTCCGCCTGCCATGGCGCCGGTCGGGCCATGAGCCGTCACGCCGCCACCAAGCGCTGGCGCGGTCGTGAGGTGATGGATGAGTTGGCCGGGCGCGGCATTCTGGTCCGCAGTCCCAGTCAGCGCGGCGTGGCGGAGGAGGCGCCCGGCGCCTACAAGGATGTGGCCGCGGTGGTGAAGGCGGCCGATGCCGGCGGCCTGGCCAAGACGGTGGCAAGACTGGAACCCCTGGTCTGTATCAAAGGTTAACAGCCGCTCGGCTTGCTGTGACAAAAATGTGATTTCTGCGTGAGGGGCGTGTGATTGCCCTGCTTCATGCTGGTTGCGCCTGTGAAGCGGCAGCGTTGGCGTTTCACAGGCGAGTCCAGCCCGGATTTCCCGCCCACGGCATCGTGCCGGTGTTGAAGTCGTATGAAGACATCCAGTTGCACCATGCCCTGGGGCATCTGGTGGTCACGCCGGGCTCCTTTCCCGACGGGCCGCCGGTCTATTTTCAGTGTCCGCTGTTGCCGGTGAAGTAGTTTGATCACAAGCCATGTGGCGGGACGGAAACCACCGTTCCGCCACTGCTGTTCGATGTGTGTCGCATCATCTCAAAGCGTCGCGCAGATCCGGCGGCCGTAAATCTCCAGTTCATCCAACACCTGCCGCTCTTTTTCCGTGCGCTCCGGCGCCTGGCGCAGGTTTTCGATCTCGACCAGATAGGCGTCGAGATCGAGACGAGATTTTTTGAATTCCTGCCAGCGTTGTTGCTCTTCTTCGGTTAATGTCTCGGGCCAGTTGCGGGCGCGCATGCGGAACAGCATCTCGGGCAGGCGGCGGTCGGTGAAGGACGGCTGGTAACCGGCCAACTCTTCAGGCGCCATGGCGTGGATTTGGGCCATGCGCGCCTTGTCGTCATCGTTGAAGAAGGGGCCGCCGTAGAGCATCTCGTCCGGATCGGTGCGTTTTTCGAATTCGGTTTCGCTCAGTACTTTTTGAATCTTTTTCGCCAGCCCCGGCTGGTTGCGGATCACCTCGAGATTGGCGCGGCAGACGTTGAGATCGATGCCGTATTTCTTGGCCGCCTTGGCGTCCAGGGTCATGAACGGGGCGACGAGCGGGCACTTGTTGACGTGTACGGTCTTGAGAGGAATGCGCTCCACCCCCTCCGGCAGTTCGTCGCCGCGGGTGAACAGGCGTTCGTGAATCTTGGCCGGGCTGAGGTTGAGCAGGTCTTGCGGGTCGACGCTGAGATCGTAGACGATGATGCCGTTCTTGTTGACCGGGTGCTGCGCCACCGGCACCACCACCGCCATGTTGCCCTTTTCCGCCGGGTACATGCCGGAGACGTGAATCACCGGCTTTTGCTCGCGCAGGTTGAGCAGCTTGAAGAGCTTGTTCTTGCTGCGGTTCTCGAAGGCGAAATCGAACAGCTTGGGCTGTCGTTCCTTGACCAGTTTGGCCACGGCGATGGTGGCGTAGACATCGGAGAGGGCGTCGTGGGCCGCCTCGTGACGGATACCGTTGGCCACGGTCAGATCCTCCAGGCGCACGCTGGGGCGGCCCTCCTCGTTGACCGGCCACTCGATTCCTTCCGGACGCAGGCTGCGGGTGGCGCGCACCATGTCCAGCAGGTCCCAGCGCGAACAGCCGTTCTGCCATTCACGGGCATAGGGGTCGAACAGGTTGCGATACAAGGTGTGGCGGGTGAATTCATCGTCGAAGCGCAGGTTGTTGTAGCCCAGCACGCAGGTATTGGGTTGGCTGAACTCCTGATTGATGCGTTGAATGAATTCCGCTTCCGGCAGCCCGTCGGCCAGGGCCTTTTGCGGCGTGATGCCGGTGATCAGGCAGGAACTCGGGTTGGGCAGAAAGTCATCGGCCGGTTTGCAGTACATCATCAAGGGTTCGCCGATGATGTTGAGCTCCATGTCGGTGCGTACCCCGGCGAACTGGGCCAGGCGGTCATTGATGGGATTGAGGCCGAAGGCCTCGTAGTCATACCAATAGAAGGTTGGCGTGGCTGAGTTCTTCATGGTGGCGATGTTTTGGATTATTGCCGCAAGAACCGGCAATTTAACATAGTTGTCTGTTTTGCCGCGATTCTAGACATCATGTATTTACCTGCCCTCCTCGATGTTGGCTCTGCGCTGGGGTTTCCAATCTCTTAGCGTAACCCACGCCTTCGAGGTTGGGCAGGTCAATACATGATGTCTAGTCGGCTGTTCTGCCTGGTCCCGGGGTGCCGCCCGGTAAAC
The DNA here is from genome assembly GCA_030148045.1 of Candidatus Tenderia sp. Lineage (GTDB taxonomy): Bacteria > Pseudomonadota > Gammaproteobacteria > Tenderiales > Tenderiaceae > Tenderia. The sequence continues at coordinate 5,919 of JASBUE010000182.1, read as the reverse complement.
CGGATAAAGAAAGCCACCTTTCAGAGAAAGGCGGCCGGAACGGAGGGGTGAGGGTTTTATGTGCGTTTGGGGTTACTCCCTCGGAGGGAGGCTTATTCACCTCCCCGCCCCCAATTCGCTGCTCAGTGCTGATGATCGTTATGCGGTTCCTGTTCGTGTCTGCTATGGGTATGGTCGTGGGAGTCGTGTTCTTCCTCGGCGCCATGGTCGTGGTCATGAACCTCGTTGTCGCCGCCGTGGCCATGGGCATGGCGGTGGCTGTGCTGGTGCTCATGAGTATGGCTGTGGCTGTGTTCGTGAGAATGCTTTTGGTCCCCATGACCATGTTCGTGCGTATGGGTATGGGTGTGCGGGTGGGCATGTTCATGCTCGTGTTCGTGGTTATGTTGGTCGTCGCTCATGATGTTATCCTTTGGTGGGTGGTATGAAGATGCTCTGTCAGGAGGCCCTTTGTACGAGTTTAAGGGATGGCTTGTCGCGGTATTGTGGCGCCACGGTGTGGCGTAATTCAGGTTCGGATAATCTGCGCACAAGTTTGCAGTCGCATTGGCAGCCTGAGGAGTTGGATTCCTGCTCAAGGATGCCAGGGGATGCCTGGCGGGCCATGAATCGATAGGTACTGTCGCAACACATTTGTATGCCTCCTTGTTGTGTTACAAATATATTATTCGTAGCACGTAAATATTAGGCAAGGGGCTATGGCATGTCAAGTCCTTATTTCCCGGATGGACATGGCGTGGGATTTGGCGGTCGGGGAATGGCGCCTGCGGCCCGCCGTCGCTTACTCGTCCTCCATCCCCAGCGACTGTAACCGGTAAAGATGCCGGTAAATCCCTTCCTGTTGCAGCAGTTCGGCGTGACTGCCGTGCTGCACCGCCTCGCCCTGGTGCAATACCAGAATCTGATCCGCCTTTTCGATGGTGGAGAGGCGATGGGTGATGACCAATAGGGTGAGCCGGCCGTGCAGTTGCATCAGGGCGTGTTGGATTTGCGCCTCGGTGTGGCTGTCGATATTGGCGGTGGCCTCGTCCAGGATCAGGATGCGGGGTTGCTGGACCAGGCTGCGGGCCAGGGCCAGGAGTTGCCGCTGGCCGGTGGACAGATTGCTGCCGCGTTCCTCCAGCGGGGTGTCGTAGCCCTGGGACAGCCGCGCCACATGTTCGTGCAGGCCGGCCTGTTTGGCGGCGTGGACGACGCTGTCCGGCTCAATCGTCCGCCCCAGGGTGATGTTGTCGCGCACGCTGCCGTTGAAGATGAACGGCTCCTGCTGGACGATGCCGAGCCGGCGGCGCAGCTCCGCCTCGCTGAAGCGCTCCAGCGGCTGGCCATCGATGCGAATTTCGCCCCGCTGCGGCGCGTAAAATCGCAGCAGCAGCTGGGTGAGGGTGCTCTTGCCGCTGCCGGTATGGCCGACGATGGCGTGGAAGGCCCCGGCTGGAATGTTCAGAGACACGCCCTTGATGATCTCGTGTTCGCCGTCATAGCTGAAGCGGATGTCGTCGAATTCAATCTTGCCCGCATGGATGTGGGCGCGTCCGTCACGCGGCGGTGTTTGGTAGTCGCGGTCGAGCAGCGTGAAGACCCGTTCCCCGGCGACGATGGCCTGTTGATAGAGATTAAGGCGCTGGGTGATCTCGATCAGCGGTTCGGCGAAGCGGCCCAGGTAGGCGACGAAGACGTAGATAACGCCGATCTCCACCGGGTTGTCGAGGGCGCGGTAGCCGAAGGTGAACAGCAGTCCGACCAGGATCAGGGTCTGGATCAGGTCCACCGCCGGCCGCAGGATGTAGGCGTCCAGTTTCACGTTGCGCAGGCGGGCCTGGTAGTGGCTTTCTGCCAGGTTGCCGAAGTCGCGGCGAAAGCGCGCTGCCTGGTTGGTGAGCTGGATCACCTTCATGCCCTGAAATGATTCGTGCAGTCGGGCGTTGATGTCGCTCAGCAAGCTGCGGGCGCGGTGGAACAGGGGCGCGCTGAGGCGTTGATAAAGCACCATCAGCGCCGCCACCACCGGCACGAACAGCAGGCAGATGAGCATCAGGCGCCAGTCCAGCAGCGCCATGGCGATGAGGATGCCGAGGATGCGCATGCTGTTCTGTACGGCGATGCCGACCACGCTGACATAGAGTTCTTTGATGGATTCGGTATCGTTGGTAATGCGTGAGATCAGGCTGCCGGTGGGGGTGCGGTCGAATTCGCTGAGCGGCATGGCCATCACCTTGGCGAAGACCTGCCGTCGCAGTGCCTGTACCGAATGCTGCGCGATGATGTTGAGGCGTACCGCCTGCAGATAATTGCTGCCTGCCGCCAGCAGCATGAAAAACAGATAGGCGGCGCCGAGACCGAGCATGGCGTTCAGTTGCCAGTCGCCGGGCACCACGTGATTATCGAGAAAGACCTTGATCAGCAACGGCCCGGCGACATCGGCGGCGGTGGCGACGAGCAGCAGGATCAGCGCCTGACGCAGCAGCCGGCGGTCGGCCAGGGCGTAGCGCAGCAGGCGTTGGAAGGTGGTGTGTTTCATTGGGCGGCTGCACCGATGGTGGTGTTTAAATCCCCCCTGCGCCCCCCTTTACAAAGGGGGGATACGTGGCTACGACCAGCCGACGACAGGAGAGGCACCCGTACTTCGCCCCCCTTTTGCAAAGGGGGGTTGGGGGGGATTTCATTACCCCGGACCCAGCTACCCATCTCCGCCACCATCAAGGTCAATCGCCCGCTCGATCTGCTGATAGCGGAACATCTGCGCATACCAACCGTCGTGGGCCAGCAGTTGCATGTGCCGACCCCGTTCCTCAACGATGCCATGGCGCAGCACGATGATCTCATCTGCTTGCGTCACCGCCGACAAACGGTGACAGACGATGATGTTGCTGCGTCCCTGACGCGTCTGTTTCAGGTTGTGAAGGATGCGCCGCTCGGTCTGCATATCCACCGCGGAGAGGGCGTCGTCCAGCACCAGGATGGGCGGGTCGAGCAACAGGGCGCGGGCGATGGCGAGGCGCTGTTTCTGGCCGCCCGACAGGGTGATGCCGCGTTCCCCCACCGGGGTGTCGTATTGCTGCGGGAAGGTGAGGATGTCGTCGTCGACGCAGGCCAGCCTGGCCGCGGCGCGGATTTCATCCAGGCTCGCCTCTGGGCGGCCCAGGGCGATGTTGTCGGCAATGCTGACGGAGAACAAGAACGGGTCCTGGGGCACCAGGCCGAACTGGCGCCGCAGGGCGGCGAGGCGGTAGTCGGCCAGCGCTCGGCCGTCGAGTCGGATCATTACCTGCGGGTCTTCATAAAGGCGTAGCAGCAGATTAATCAAGGTGGTCTTGCCGCTGCCGGTATGGCCGACGATACCCAAACTGGCGCCGGGTGGCAGGTCGAAATGGATATTCTCCAAGGCGGGATGCGCACCGCCCGGGTAGGTAAACCGCCTGATGTCCACATCCAGGCGCGTGGAGGCGGGTTGCTCCCGTGTGCCGGTGTCGGGGATTTGCGGCGCGGTGTCCAGCAGTTCGTCGATGCGGGCATGGGCGGCGGCGCCCCGTTCCAACAGGTTCAAGGTCCAGCCGTAGGCGAACATGGGCCAGATCAGATAGCCGAGGTACATGGTGAAGCTGGTCAGTTCGCCCACCGTCAGCTGCCCATGGTGGATCCACCAGGCGCCGCCGCCGATGGCCAGCAGAAAGGAGCTGCCGACGGTGGCGAAGATGACCGGTTCGTATTTGGCGTCGACCTTGGCCACCGCCAGGTTGGCGCGGCTGACCGCCGCGGTGACCGCGCTGTAGTCGGCCTGGGTTTGGGTTTGTCGGCCGAAGGCCTTGATCAGGCGCACGCCGGAGAGGCTCTCCTGGGTTTGGTCGTTGAGCAGGCTGAATTGGCGCTGCGCCTCGCTGAAGGCATCGTGCATCTGGTTGCCGAAGCGCCACATGAAGTAGCCCATGACGGGCCAGGGCAGCAAGGCCAGCAGGGTCAGCTTCCAGCTCACCACGGTCATCATCACCGCCAACACCACCACACCGGTGAGGACGCCGTCCACCAGGGCCAGCACCGCCTCGCCGGCGGTCATCTCCACGGCGGTGACGTCATTGGTGGCACGCGCCATCAGATCGCCGCTGCGGTGGTGTTGGAAAAATCCCGGCGCCATCAAAGTCAGGTGATCGTAGATGCGGCTGCGCAGCAGCGCCGCCAATTGATAGGAAGCGCCGTAGAGTTTGCCGCGCCAGATGATGCGCAGCAGGTAGACCACCAGGCCGACGCCCAACAGCAGGCCGAGGTGGCTGAGCAGCAGGGACAGGGTGAGTCGCTCCTGCGCGATGGCATCCACCAGCCGGCCGGTGATCCAGGGCGGCACCATGATCAGTCCGGAGATGCTCAGCAGGGCGGCAAAGGCGGCGGCGTAGTGACGCCGGTAGCGGCGGAAGAACCAACCGAGTTTCAGAAGCACGGACATGAAGTGTGGTCGCAGCGGATAAATTGCCGCTTATGATAAAGCAAAGCCACCCGAAGGTGGCTTTATGAAATGCGGATTGCGCTGCCGCTTAGAGATCCAGGTTGCGCCACAAGGTCTCTGTCGGAGTGCTTTGGTTCATGGTGTAGAAATGCAGGCCGGGGGCGCCGCCGTCGAGTAGTGTGCGGCACAGTTGGGTGACCACCTCTTCGCCGAAGGCACGGATCGAGGCCTTGTCATCGCCGTAACTTTCCAGGCGTTTGCGGATCCAGCGCGGGATCTCGGCGCCGCACATGTCGGAGAAGCGCGCCAGCTGGCTGTAGTTGATGATGGGCATGACGCCCGGCACGATGGGGAGGTCCAGTCCCAGCTTTTCGCATTCGTCGACGAAACCGAAATAAGCGTCGGCGTTGTAGAAGTACTGGGTGATGGCGGCGTCGGCGCCGGCCTTCACCTTGCGGGCAAAATTTTTCAGATCCTTCTCGGCGCTGGGCGCCTGGGGGTGAAATTCCGGGTAGGCCGCCACTTCGATGTGGAAGTAGTCGCCGGTTTCGGCGCGGATGAATTCCACCAGCTCGTTGGCGTAGCGGAAATCGCCGCGGTCGCGCATGCCCGAGGGCATGTCGCCGCGCAGCGCCACGATGCGCTTGATGCCGATGCCCATGTATTTGTCCAGCAGGCCGCGGATGCTGTCGCGGGTGCCACCGATGCAGGAGAGATGGGGGGCGGCCTGGTAGCCTTTTTCCTGGATCTCCTTGACCGTGTCGAAAGTGCCCTCCTGGGTGCTGCCGCCGGCGCCGAAGGTGACGGAGAAGTAGGCCGGTTCGAGCCGGGCCAGTTCCGCCAGGGTGGTGCGCAGTTTTTCCGCGCCCTGTTCGGTCTTGGGGGGGAAGAACTCGCAGCTGTATTGTTTCGAATATTTTGACTGTGTGTTCATATATAAAAACAGAAAAAAGATGACAGAGAAAAGATAAAGTATTTTCCGTCGCCTTTCCCCTTTCCTCAGTTGTTGGTACGTAGGGTGGTAATCAACTTACCGTTGGAAAGTGGAGGAAAGGGACAACGAAAAGGTGTTTTTTCCCTTGTTCCCTTTCCTCCGCTTTTTAGTACCGATAGTGGTCGGATTTGTAAGGTCCTTCCACGGGCACGCCGATGTAGTCGGCCTGTTCCTGGGTCAGCTTGGTCAGTTTGGCGCCGATCCTGCCGAGGTGCAGGCGGGCCACTTCTTCATCCAGGTGCTTGGGCAGGATGTAGACACCCAGCCCGTACTCGTCGCCCTTGGTGAAGAACTAGATCTGGGCCAGCACCTGGTTGGTGAAGGAGTTGGACATGACGAAGCTCGGATGACCGGTACCGCAACCCAGATTCACCAGGCGGCCTTCGGCCAGCATGATGATGCGCTTGCCGTTGGGCAGGATGATGTGGTCGACCTGCGGCTTGATGTTTTCCCACTCATACTTGCGCATGCCGGCGATATCGATCTC
>JASBUE010000179.1 GCA_030148045.1 Candidatus Tenderia sp. | reverse complement strand
GCCGTACCTGGGCGCGGCCCAGGGGCAGGGCGGTCATCTGTTTCTCCAGCGCCACGCCGGGGCCGGTGCCGCGCGGATAGCGCACCGCCGCCGGGCCATCCAGACAGTAGCCGGTATAGAGCATCTGGCGGCACTCGTTTTCGTCCGCCGGCGCCATGATGGTCAGGTGGGGGATGCAGCTGAGATAGCTCAGGTCGAAGCTGCCCGCGTGGGTGGGGCCGTCGGGACCCACCAGGCCGGCGCGGTCGATGGCGAACAGCACCGGCAGGTTCTGCAGCGCCACGTCGTGGATCAGCTGGTCATAGGCACGCTGCAGGAAGGTGGAGTAGATCGCCACCACCGGCTTCATGCCCTCGCAGGCCAGTCCCGCTGCCAGGGTGACGGCGTGCTGCTCGGCGATGCCCACGTCGATATAGCGCTGGGGAAATTGCTCCGAAAACGCCACCAGCCCCGAGCCTTCGCGCATGGCGGGCGTGATGCCGATGAGGCGCGCGTCCTTTTCCGCCATATCGCACAGCCACTCACCGAACACCTGGGTATAGGTGGCGGCGCCGTCGCTGGCGAGCAGCTCGCCGTTGTCCGGGTCGAACTTGCCCACGCCGTGATAGGTGCAGGGGTTCTGTTCCGCCGGGATGAAGCCCTTGCCCTTCTTGGTGACGATGTGGAGGAACTGCGGCCCCTCGATCTTACGCATGTTCTTCAGCGTGCCGATCAGGGTGGGCAGGTCGTGGCCGTCGATGGGGCCGATATAATTGAAGCCCAGCTCCTCGAACAGGGTGCCGGGCACCACCATGCCCTTCATGTGTTCCTCGGCGCGTCTGGCCAGTTCCCAGACCGAGGGCATCTTGCCCAGCACCTTCTTGCTGTTTTCGCGTATCGACGAATAGAACCGGCCCGACAGCACCCGTGCCAGGTAGTTGGACATGCCGCCGACGTTGGGCGAGATGGACATCTCGTTGTCGTTGAGGATGACGAGCAGGTTGGCGTCCACGTCACCGGCGTGGTTGAGGGCCTCGAAGGCCATCCCGGCGGTCAGGGCGCCGTCGCCGATGACGGCCACCACCTTGCGCTCGAGCTGCTGTTCCCGGGCCGCCAGCGCCATGACCAGGGCGGCGCTGATGGAGGTGCTGGAGTGGCCTACGCCGAAGGTGTCGTAAGGGCTCTCCCCGCGCTTCGGGAAGCCGGCCAGGCCGCCCTTCTGGCGCAGGGTGTTCATCCGCTCGCGGCGGCCGGTGAGGATCTTGTGCGGATAGCTTTGATGGCCCACGTCCCACACCAGCCGGTCTTCAGGGGTATTGAAGACGTAGTGCAGGGCGATGGTCAGTTCGATAGTGCCCAGTCCGGCCGACAGGTGGCCGCCGGTGTGGCTGACCGACTGGATCAGAAAGCGGCGCAGTTCGTCCGCCAGCGCCGTCAGATCGTCCTGCGGCAGGCGACGCAAGTCTTCCGGGGTGGCGATGCCCTCAAGCAGGGCGTAGCTTGGGGTGGTCATGAGTCCAGGAGCTGTGAAGTAAACAAGTAATTATGACGGGGCGGGGCGATTGGCGCAAGATAATGAAGGGCAGTCCACAGCCTGTTATTTACTCCGCGAAACAATATATTCCGCCATCCAGCGCAACGGCTCGGCCGCTGCGCCGAAACCTTCCAGGCTGGCCAATGCCTCCCGGTAGAGTTCCCGGGCGCGTTGCTTGGCCCCGTCCAGCCCCAGCAGGGCGGGATAGGTGGGCTTGTCGAGGACCATGTCGGCCCCCTGGGTCTTGCCCAGGGTTTCGGTGTCGCCCTCCACGTCGAGGATGTCGTCCTGGATCTGGAAGGCCAGGCCGATGCACTTGGCGTAGTGGTCCAGCTGTTTCAGTTGCGCCTCGCTCACGGCGGGGCTGCTCAGGGCGCCGAGCATGACGCTGGCGCGGATCAGGGCACCGGTCTTGTGGATGTGCATGATCTCCAGCACCGGCAGGTCGAGGCGTTTGCCCACCGACGCCAAGTCGATGGCTTGCCCGCCGGCCATGCCGCGCGAGCCCGAGGCGACGGCCAGCCGGCCGATCATCTGCAGGCGCCGCCGGGCATCGACTTGAAGGGTCTCGTCGTGGGCCAGTACCTGGAAGGCCAGCGCCTGGATGGCGTCGCCGGCCAGGATGGCGGTGGCCTCGTCGAAGGCCTTGTGGCAGGTGGGTTTGCCGCGGCGCAGATCGTCGTCGTCCATGGTCGGCAGGTCGTCGTGGATGAGAGAGTAGACGTGGACCAGCTCCACCGCGCAGGCGGGGCCGTCCAAGTGCTCCAGGGGGACGTCCAGGGCCTGGCCGGCAGCGTAGACCAGAAACGGACGGACCCGCTTGCCACCGTCGAGCGCGGCATAGCGCATGGCCCGATGCAGCCGCTGCGGTGCGATGTCCGCCGGCGGCAGCCAATGGTCGAGGCTTGTCTCGGTGCGCGCCTGATGGGCGACGAGCAATTCCCTGAGGGCGGCGTCACTCATCGCTGTCGAACGCCTCGGGTTCGCCCTTTTTCTCCATCAAAATCTGTACCTTCTGTTCGGCCTGCTGCAGGGCCTGCTGGCAGCTGCGCGTCAGGGTGACGCCGCGCTCGAACAGTTTGAGCGACTCATCCAGGCTGATATCACCCTGCTCTAGGGTTTCCACCAGGGTATCCAGTTCGGCCAGGGCAATTTCGAACTCGGGTTGTCTTTTGCTTGTCTTTCTAGGCATTTCTCTTGGATCAGTTGCAGGGCGCGCCCGGCGCAC
>JASBUE010000173.1 GCA_030148045.1 Candidatus Tenderia sp. | reverse complement strand
TGACCTCAATACCGCCCATCGCGATTTGCAGGAGGCCCAGCAGCATCTGGTGCATTCAGAAAAAATGGCCTCCCTGGGGCGGCTGGTGGCGGGGGTAGCCCACGAGCTGAATAATCCCATCAGCTTCGTTTTTGGCAATATGTGTGTTTTCAAGCGCTATGGCGACCGCATCATCCGCTACCTGAGAGCGTTGGACAGCGATATCGAGCGTGAGCCATTACAGCAGTTAGGTCGTGAGCTGAAGATCGACTACATCATCAAGGACATGGCCCCGCTCATCGAGGGTACTCTCGAGGGGGCGGAGCGGCTCAGGGATATTGTCCAGGAGCTACGTTGCTTCTCTGCAAGTCAGCGGGAACACAAGTCCCGTTTCAAGCTGGCACCCGTGGTGAGTACCGCTGTGCAATGGGTCATCAATGCGGCACGGCAGAAGCCTGAAGTCTATATCGAATTGCCTGAGAATGTCGAGGTAAGCGGCAACAAGGGACAGATTCACCAGGTCTTGGTCAATTTGATCCAGAATGCCCTGGATGTTATGGATGATATGCCGGTCCCCCTGGTTGGAGCTTGCTGGAGGGGAGGAAACAGGCAGCGTTTGGGTGTGTGTTCGCGACCATGGGCCAGATATCCTGGAGCGGGACTTGCTGCGGGTGTTCGACCCATTTTTTACCACCAAGCCAGTAGGCAAAGGGACTGGTCTGGGGCTTTATGTGAGTTATGGCATCGTAGTTGGCCATGGCGGCAAGTTGTGGGTGGAAAACCACCCGGAGGTCGGCGCCGTCTTCACTCTGAATTTTCCTGCCAGAAAGGGAGTTAATGATGCCAAGCAATAAACACGAGTTTTGTAAATGAGCAATCAATCATTCAACTTGCTTTGGCTTCAATCAGGTGGCTGCGGTGGATGCAGCATGTCATTGTTGTGTGCAGAATCCCCTGACCTCATCACCAACCTGAAAGGCGCTGGTATCGAATTACTCTGGCACCCATCGCTTAGCGAAGCTAGTTGTACCGAGGTGGTTACCTTGTTACAGCAGATTATTGCAGGCGAGGTACGCCTTGACGCATTGTGTCTGGAGGGGTCGTTGTTGCAAGGGCCCAACGGCACTGGCCGTTTCCACATCCTGGCGGGAACCGGACGGCCGATGTTGGAATGGGTGCGGGAGTTGGCTTGCGTGGCCCGTTATACCTTAGCCGTGGGCACTTGTGCGGCTTTTGGCGGCATTACCAGCGCCGGTGGTAACCCGAGCGAGGCCTGCGGTCTGCAGTACACCGGTCATCAACCGGGTGGTGCCTTGGGTGTCGACTACTTATCCACAGCCGGATGGCCGGTGATCAATATCGCTGGTTGTCCCACGCATCCCAATTGGGTAATCGAGACCCTGATGCAATTGGCTCTGGGGGATTTAACCCCGGGTGATCTGGATTATTTGCGGCGGCCGCGCAGTTATACCGATCATTTGGTTCACCACGGCTGCACTCGCAACGAATATTATGAATTCAAGGCCAGCGCCGAAAAGCCCTCGGACCTGGGGTGTATGATGGAGAACATGGGTTGCCTTGGCACCCAGGCCCACGCCGATTGCAATACCCGCTTGTGGAACGGTGAAGGTTCTTGTCTTCGTGGGGGTTACCCTTGTATCAATTGTACCGCGCCTAAGTTCGAGGAGCCGGGGCATGTTTTTAGCGAAACCCCCAAGATCGCCGGTATCCCCATGGGGTTGCCCACTGAAATGCCCAAGGCCTGGTTTGTGGCCCTGGCCTCGCTGGCCAAAGCGGCAACGCCCAAGCGGCTTAAAGATAACGCCGTCGCCGATCACATTGTTGTTCCGCCTGCCAACCCAAAGGAAAAGGAGGGTGACCTATGAGCAGGCGCGTAATGGGTCCGTTCAACCGAGTCGAGGGGGATCTGGAGGTACAATTGGAGATTGCCGATGGCCAGGTGAGCGGGGCCTGGGTGAACTCGACCCTGTACCGGGGGTTTGAACAGATTCTGCATAGTAAAGATCCCCGCGATGCCCTGGTCTATACGCCGCGCATCTGTGGCATTTGTTCTGTGTCGCAGTCGGTTGCTGCGGCTTATGCATTGGCCCAGACGCAGGATCTCAGTATGCCCCCCAATGGCGAGTACATGATTAATCTTATGCTCGCCAATGAGAATTTGGCGGACCATTTCACCCATTTCTATCTGTTTTTCATGCCTGATTTTGCCCGTGAAGTCTATCGGGATGAACCCTGGTACGAGTTGGTGGCGCGGCGATTCAAGGCGACAACGGGCAGTGCGGCGGCAGACGCCATACCGGCACGGGCGGCGTTCCTACATGTGATGGGAATAGCTGCAGGCAAGTGGCCGCATAGCCTCAGTATCCAGCCAGGTGGTTCTGCGCGGCCGATCGAGGCCCAAGAAAAGGTGCGTCTATTGGCGATTTTAGGTCAATTCAGAAGTTATCTTGAACGTCAGTTGTTCGGGGATTGCCTGGAGCGTATCGTGAGCCTGGAGAATCAGGATCAATTGTTCGCGTGGTCCGATGAGGCCGCACCGCAGAGCAGCGATTTCCGCTTGTTTCTCCATGTGGCGAAGGCGTTGAAGCTTGAAACCATGGGGCGGGCCACCGATCGTTTCCTCAGCTATGGGGTGTACCCTGTCGATGGTCAACGCCTGTTTAGCTCTGGGTTGTGGCTGAATGCTCTGCAATCGTTTGATCCGGCCCAGATCAGCGAAGATATCAGCCATAGCTGGATGCGCGGTCAGACTGCGCCGCAACACCCCTATCAGGGGGTGACTCTGCCCGATGCCGACATGCCGGATGCCTATTCTTGGTGCAAGGCTCCGCGTCTGGATGGCCAAGTGGTGGAAGTTGGAGCACTGGCCCGCCAAGTTGTGGATGGCCACCCCCTGGTCCGTGATCTTGTTCATGGCAGTGGTGGCAATGTTCGCAATCGCGTGATCGCGCGTTTGTTGGAAATTGCTCGGGTGGTGATCGCCATGGAACAATGGTGCCGTGCCCTGCGGCCCAAAGAGCCTTTTTGTCATCATGCTGCGTTGCCCGATGAAGCCCAAGCGGCGGGTTTAGTGGAAGCTGCCCGTGGTAGCCTGGGTCATTGGCTGCGCATCAAGAATGGCCGCATCCTCAATTACCAGATCGTCGCCCCCACCACCTGGAATTTCTCACCCCGCGATCGAAGCGGCGTGCCCGGCGCCTTGGAACAGGCCCTGGTGGGCGCGCCCGTTCGGGAAGGGGAGAACGAGCCGGTGGCGGTGCAGCATATCGTCCGTTCCTTCGATCCCTGCATGGTCTGCACGGTGCACTGATGGCCCATGGCCGGCGCATCCGCATTCGCGGCGTGGTGCAGGGGGTAGGCTTCCGGCCCATGGTCTGGCGCATCGCCCATGAGCTGGGCATCGGCGGCTCGGTGCGCAACGACGGTCAGGGAGTGCTGATCGAGGCCTGGGCCGAGCCGGAGCGCATCGCGCAATTGCTGTCGCAACTGCAGCGGCGGCTGCCCCCCCTGGCCCACATCGAGACGGTGGAGTCCCGGCCGTTGGCGGGTGAGGCGGAGAACAGCTCATTCACCATCCTCGACAGCGAGCAGGACCGTGCCGAGACCGCCATCGCCGCCGATGCCGCCACTTGTCCTGAATGCCTGATGGATGTCGCCGATCCCGCCAACCGTCGTTACCGCTATCCCTTCACCAACTGCACCCACTGCGGGCCGCGTTTCTCCATCGTCAAGGCCATTCCCTACGACCGGGCCAACACCAGCATGGCGGCGTTCAGCCTGTGTTCGGCCTGTCGGGCAGAATACCAGGAGCCCGGTGATCGCCGTTTCCACGCCCAGGCCAATACCTGCCCGCAGTGCGGTCCCCATCTTTGGCTCCAGGATCGCGAGGGGCGGCGGGTCGACGATGGCGATGTGATCGACGAGGCTGCCGGCTGGATCGCGGCGGGCCGGATTCTCGCTATCAAGGGTTTGGGTGGTTTTCACCTGGTCTGTGACGCCAGCAATGAAGACGTTGTGAGCAGACTACGTGAGCGCAGGCAGCGCCCCCACAAACCCTTCGCCCTGCTGGCCCGGAATCTGGCCATGATCCGGCGCTACGCCCGTGTCGATGAACAGGAGCAGGCCCTGCTGACCAGCACGGCGGCGCCCATCGTACTGCTCGAGGCCGGTGGCGGGGCCCTGGCCGGCGGTATCGCGCCGGGCCAGGAGCGGCTGGGTTTCGTCCTGCCGGCCACGCCGCTGCATCATCTGCTGATGCAGGCCCTGGACGGGCCGGTGGTGTTCACCTCGGGCAATGTCAGCAACGAGCCGCCATGCATCGGCAACGCGGAAGCCCTGGACAAGCTCGGCACCATCGCCGATGCCTTCCTGTTGCACGATCGGGACATCATCAACCGGGTCGACGACTCAGTGCTGAGGGTCCAGCAGGGGCGGCTGGTCATGCTGCGTCGTGCCCGCGGCTACGCGCCATCACCTTTTTCTCTGCCGGCGGGCTTCGAAGACGGCCCGGCAGTGCTGGCCATGGGGGCCGGGCTGAAGAACACCTTTTGCCTCACCCAATCCGGCCGCGCGATGGTTTCACAACATATCGGTGACCTGGAAAGCGTTCCGGCCCTGGACGATTATCGGCGCCAAATGGAACGTTATCGATCTCTCTATCAGCACAGCCCGGATTACATTGCCGTCGACCGGCATCCGGATTATCTTTCCAGCCAGCACGGACGAAACCTGGCGGCGGAGCAGGGCATCGAGCTGATCGAGGTGCAGCACCATCACGCCCATATCGCCGCGGTGCTGGCCGAGCACGGCCGGCCAATGGATACCGGCACGGTGCTGGGTATCGCCCTGGACGGCCTGGGTATGGGCGAGGATGACCAGCTGTGGGGCGGCGAGTTCCTGCTGGCCGACTATCGCGGATTTCGGCGTCTGGCCTGCTTCGATCCCGTGCCGCTTCTGGGTGGCGCCCAGGCCATGCGCGAGCCCTGGCGCAATACCCTCGCTCATTTGCTACGTTATTTCGATTGGGCCGAGCTGGCTGAGCAATACGCAGACCTGGAACTGATCCGCTATCTCGATGCCAAGCCCATCGCCAACCTGCGGCAGATGGCCAAACGGGGACTCAACAGCCCGCCGTGCTCGTCGGCGGGGCGCCTGTTTGATGCCGTGGCCGCGGCGCTGGCTATATGTCGGGATCAGGCCGGTTACGAAGCCCAGGCCGCCATGGAACTGGAGGTCGTCGCCTCCACATCGGAGATAACGACAGCGGGCTACCCCGCCGAATGTCAGCAGGTCGATAATCTATGGCGCCTGCGCTGGGAGCCGCTGTGGCGGGCCTTGTTGGACGATCTCCAACATGGTCTCGCCCGGGGAGAAATTGCCGCCCAGTTCCATCGTGGTTTGGTTGATGCCATTGCGGTGCTTGCCACAAGACTGTGCAGGGAGCGAGAGGTGCAGACCGTGGTGTTGGCGGGCGGGGTGATGCAAAACGCACTGATTCAACAGGGACTGACGGAACAACTGACGCGGGAGGGTGTCGAGGTGCTGTCACCCTGTCGGTTTCCGGCCGGGGACGGCGCCATCAGCCTGGGCCAGGCGGTGGTAGCGATGGCGCGACTCGGCTTGTGCCGATTGGATTGAGTCCCTTGCGGCGGTATCGGGCCGCTACCGATGTAGTGTTGTGAAATGTCGTCGGCGCTGTCAGCGCTCCTTGCACTCCACGGTTTCTGGGTTGGCGATAATGGGGTGATAGATTTCCACCCGGCTGTCTTTTTTCACTACCGCATCCACTCTGGTCAGTCTATCGAAGATGCCGACCCGCTGGTTGTCGAGGTCGATTTCCGAGAATTGCTTCAGCGGGCCCGAGTGCTTGATCACTTCGCACACAGTGCTGCCATCCGATACTTCGAATTTCAGCCAGACGTGTTTCTTGTGGTCGGCATAGGCGACGCCGATATTCATGACCTTGTTCCTTCTGGTTGTTCTGTCAAGAAGCTGGCTGCCATGGAGAGCGGCGCGAGGGCGGCTAGTCGCCGATAGACGATCCCGTCCACATATTCGTAGTGATGAGCGTTAGCGAGTGCGCAGCAGATGTGGTAGCGGGTATCATCGCCGTAGAACCATTGTGGGGGGCATGCCATCGTGTGGCGGGCTCATTTATAAGCAATGCCATATGCAGAGTGGACGGCCGCAGGTGTAGGCCCTAGCCCGCATATTCCACATATAAAAAAGGCAAAACTCCCTTAATCCTATAAGATTCAATTGCCTAGATTGAAAAAGGAAGGAGTTTTGCCCGTGACAGAATGTAACCAAAGTGAGCTCGAATTTCCAGCCCTGAAACGACGCAAAATCCAGGCGGCGTTTAGCGGTGGTGATGTCACCAGTGACGGGGGTGTATTGCTGCTGCGTCAGGTGGATCACCAGCTCAAGTTGCTTGAACGCATTGATGCGGTGATTCCCGATCCGCGCGACCCTCGTTATGTTGAGCACAGCCAGTTGAGCCTGTTGCGTCAGCGGGTGTATGGCCTGTGTCTCGGCTATGAGGATCTCAACGATCATTAGGCCCTGCGAACAGACCCCGCTATCCAAACAGCGGTCGAGCGTGATGAGGTGCCTGGGAGTCAGGCAACATTGTGTCGTCTGGAGAATCGTACAGATCGACACACCGCGGTCCGCATCCATGAAGTGATCGTCGAGCAGTTTATCGCCTCATTCAAGCGATCACCCAAGGAACTCATTCTGGATTTCGATGCGACCGATGCCCCGGTCCATGGACAGCAGGCGGGACGCTTCTTTCATGGCTATTACGACCGCTATTGTTTTCTGCCGCTGTATGTTTTCTGTGGTGACCAGCTCCTGGTGAGCTATCTGCACCCCAGCCGTATTGATGGTGCCAAGCATGCCTGGGCCATTCTCGCATTGTTGGTCAAGCGGCTACGCCAGGCATGGTCCGCGGTGCGCATCATTTTTCGGGGTGACAGCGGCTTTTGCCGCTGGCGCATGCTGCGTTGGTATGAACGCCATGAGGTAAGCTACGTCGTCGGTATCGCCAAAAACAGTCGCTTACTGCGCTGTGTCGAGGCCCATTTCCAACAGGCCGATGACTGTTATCGGGACACTCACAGCAAAGTGCGCTGGTTCACCGGTTTTCGTTATCCGCCTTCTGGTGCAGGCGCCTGATACGGCCAGCGCTGAGCAGGGGATGGTCGCGTTGCTGCTGGATGCTCAGCAGCAGTTCCACATTGGCCAGCACCTCGCCTTCGATGCCTTCGATCTTGACATCGACGCTGGGCGCGGCGGGGAGTGGAGTGCTG
>JASBUE010000169.1 GCA_030148045.1 Candidatus Tenderia sp. | reverse complement strand
GAACGCCTGTTCGTGGCCGGCCTGCTGCACGACGTCGGGATGCTGGTGATGATGAATCGCGCCCCCGAGCAGGAGAGGGTTGCGCTGCATCGGTCCGAGGACGAGGCGCGGGCGTTGCCGGAGGTGGAGCGGGAGCTGTTCGGTTTTGATCACGCCGAGGTCGGACGGGCCTTGTTGCAGCAATGGAATATCCCCGCCGCCCTGTGTGAGGCCGTGGCCTGTCATCACAATCCCGGCCAGGCCGAGGAGGCGCGCCTGGATGCGGCGATCGTGCATATCGCCAATGTCATGGCCAACCGCGCCGAACTGTCTGCGGATCACCTGGGGCCCGTGCCCGAGGTCGATCCCCTGGCCTGGCAGATCACCGGGCTGAGTGAAGCGAGGATGGATGAGATCCGTGATGAGGCAGGGCCGTTGTTTGCCGAGTCGTGGGCCATGATTCAGCCTATCGTACGCCACGCTTAGAATTCAATGTAGGCACGAAAACGGGGCGGGGGCTCTAGTAGGAGCCCCCGCCCCGTTTTTTTATGCCTCGATATCCTCGAACAGGATGGATGAGAGGTAACGCTCGCCCGAATCGGGCAGGATGGTGACAATGGTCTTGCCGGCGAATTCCGGCGACTGTGCCAGCCGTTTGGCCACGGCGATGGCCGCGCCACTGGAGATGCCGACCAGAATGCCTTCTTCGGCGGCCAGACGGCGGGCGTATTCAACGGCCTCCTCGTTGCTCACCGTTTCCACCCGGTCGACCAGTTCCAGGTCCAGATTGGCGGGCACGAAACCGGCGCCGATGCCCTGGATCTTGTGTGGCGCGGGTCTGACCTCCTCTCCGGCCAGGGTCTGGGAGATGACGGGACTGGCCTCGGGCTCCACCGCCACGGAGACGATCTGCTTGCGCTGCGTTTTCTTGATGTGGCGTGACACACCGGTGATAGTGCCGCCGGTGCCGACGCCGGCCACCACCACGTCCACCTGGCCGTCGGTGTCGCGCCAGATCTCCGGCCCGGTGGTCTTTTCATGAATATCCGGGTTGGCGGGATTGCTGAACTGTTGCGGCATGAAGTATTTATCCGGATTTTCCGCCACCAGCTCCTCGGCCCGGGCGATGGCGCCCGGCATGCCCTTGGCGCCCTCGGTCAACACCAGCTTGGCGCCCAGCGCCTTCATGACCTTGCGCCGCTCGATGCTCATGGTCTCGGGCATGGTCAGGGTGACCGGGTAAGCGCGTGCCGCGGCGACGAAGGCCAGCGCGATGCCGGTGTTGCCGCTGGTGGGTTCGATGATCTCCATGCCCGGTCTCAGCGCGCCACGCTCTTCGGCATCCCAGATCATGGAGGCGCCGATACGGCACTTGACCGAATAGGCCGGGTTGCGCCCTTCGATCTTGCCCAGTACGGTCGCCCGGCTGTCGCCGATAATCTTGTTGATCCGAACCAGCGGCGTGTTGCCAATCGATTGCGAGTTGTCCTTGTAGTAACTCATCCCTACCTCCCGTCTATTTAAATGTGGCATAGTGAGCGAATTTCGAAGCGCAACCAGCTTAGCCCAGAGAACCGGGCATGGCTACAAGTTTAAGGGGATTGAGCATGAAACGATGGGCTGCGGCAGTCCTGCTGTCACTGGGTGCAACGGTAGTGTCGGCGGATGACCTGGACAACATCGCCAACCTGGATCAGGCCCAGTTCGAGGGGCTTTCCCAAGACCTGACGGCCGCCTTCAGCTACAAGGCCGGTGCGCCGGCCGAAGCCCTCGTGGTGATCGGTTTCGATGTCGGGGTCGCTGTCACCTCCACCGATCTGGAATACGGGAGTGCCTGGACCGCGGCCATGAGTTCGAATGACACCATCGACACCTTGGTCGTGCCCAAGCTGTATGTGCAAAAAGGCTTGCCCTTCGATATCGACGTGGGCGCCTTTTATTTCACCGTGCCCGATTCCAATATCGAGGCCTGGGGCGCCGAACTCAAATACGCCATCGTCAGTGGCAATGTGGCCCTGCCGGCGGTGGCCCTGCGCGGTGGTTTCACCGCCCTTACGGCGGATGATCAGCTCGAGGTCGACACCCGCAGCATCGATGTCAGCATCTCCAAGTCCATCCTGATTCTGACCCCCTACGCCGGGATCGGCCGGGTCTGGGCCGACAGCACGCCGACCACGAGTTCACCGAATAACCTGAAGGCGGTGGACATTGCCGAGACCCGCACCTTCATCGGTTTTTCCCTGCAGCCGGGGTTTATCAAGCTGGCCTTCGAGCGCGACTCGGTGGGTGGGATCGCCTCCTACAATCTCAAGTTGGGATTGGCGTTTTAGCGCCCGGTGTCTACCAGAAATACTTGCCGAAATAGATCCGCCCGCCCCGGCGGGCGCCGCCGCTGCCCTCGAGGCCGACCACGCCGGACGCCGGGGTTTCCAGGATAATGCCGGCGCACCGGCCGCTGTCCTCCCGATTATTCAGCGTTTGCCGCGAGGACGCCGTCCCCTTCAGTTTTTGATCGCCGTCCACGCTGAGGGCGAAGACGCAACCATAGAGTTTGAAGCGGTTGCCCAGGCGCAGCGCCGCCCACAGCCTGGCCTCGCCCTGGGTCCAGTCTATTTCCAGAGTGCCGGCATCCAGCGCTTCGCGGCTGTCGTAATAGCTGTATTCCAGATCGAAACCGGCCTGGAGCCGGTTGCGTTCCGCCGTGCGGCTGTTAAATCCCAGCCCGGCATAATAGCCGGAGGGATCGAAGGTCGGGGGGGTGCCGTCCGTTTCATGCTCCGCCCCCAGGCGGCCCAGGCGCAATTCCAGCCCGATCCCCCGCGCAAGAAATTCCCGATAGCTCAGGCCAAGGCTGCTGGCCTCCAGGCGGGTATTATCTTCCAGCGGGATGTGCTGCTGTTCCAGCTCCAGTTCGAAATAGAAGGGGTAATCGGCCGCCGCCGCAACGGCCAAGGGGGCACTGAAGAGCACAATGCCCCGACTTAGCAAGCGCCTGCATTTTTGTCGATGTTGATGATGCATGCCGCCTGTTTACCTAACTGGCCCAGCTGAACCAGATGGGGATGGTGACCAGGCTGACGACGGTGGTGACGGTGACGGCCAGGGCATAGAGGCTGGTGTGTAGGCCGTAGCGGTCGCACAGCACCAGGCCCAGGACCATGCTCGGCAGCGCGGCTTCCAGGATGGTGCCGGTCAGGGTCATGCCGTCCAGCCCGATACGGCCGCCCACCAGGGTGGCGATCAGCGGCATGACGGCGAGCTGCAACACTACCACCGGCAGCAGCAGGGGCAGGGTGTGGCGGCGCCAGGCCGACCACTGCAGGCTCATGCCCAGGGAGATCAGCATCAGCGGAATGACGGCAATGCCCAGCATGCCCAGCCATTCGTCCAGCCACTCGGGCATGGGTACACCGGCGCTGTTGAGGCCGACCGCCAGAATGGCGGCCCACAGCGGCGGCACCCGCACCAGGGTGGCCAGCGGGTGGAACTTCTCATTGTGATCGCCGTGGAGCGTCGCCATCAGGATGCCGATACTCAGTAGGACGGGCGTGCAGGCGAACAGGTCGTACTGGATGGCGATGGCGCGCGCCTCCGGTCCCAACAGATGCTCCAGCACCGGCAGCCCCATATAGGTGGCGTTGGGGAAGGCTGCCGCCAGGATCAGTGCCCCGGCAGTGGGTTTTGAGCACTGCTTGTAGGCGTAACGATAGATCAGCCAGGCCAGCAGCATGCAGACCAGGATGCCGCTGACGGCAGTGGCGGAAATGCGCAGCGAATCCAGCCCCAGCGGCGAACTCCACAATACATCCAGCACCAGCGCCGGCAGCAGCAGCACGTAGACCAAGCCGGTAAGCGACTGGCGCGAGGTGTCGGCAGGGATGCCCAGCGGGGTCCAGATGCGCCAGGCGACGCCGCTGGCGATCAGGGCGGCCATTTGGGTGAAGACGTCGAACATAAAAAATTAGTGGGTTAGGGCTGCAGCCGCTTGAATTGCCGCCGATTGTACCACTCCGCCGCGCCGTCGTCGGGATCAAGGGGGCTCCCTGTCCGCGACAGGGGGGCGGCGGAGGTTTGGTGGTGACGCGGCTGTGGCTCATGCGCGTGCTATCGCTAATAGCGGGTGTCGCCCCCCCCCCCTTTTTTTTTGGATATTACTCAAATTTAAAAAGTATGTGATTGAATCTTATGAGTATATTTGATTTGAGTGATATGCTGGTTAAGCCTATACTGCGGGGCGACCTGATTGTTGTGCCGAGGAGGTACCATGGAGCGTCGTTGGAGTCGGCAGGAGGTATTGCTGCACTACGAGGGGTTGGGGGCTGCGTTGTGAGACGCGCGATACCGGCTTTGAGGGGCCTGTATCGATACCGGCCTGTTCGTTGTCCCGCCGTCAACTGAGATCGATCTGATTTTTACCCAGCAGGACGACGCTACCGCGGAGGTGATTCGTATCGGCACCTATGTGGTGCACGGCGATGACCGCGGCATCGGTGTCAGTTTTCACCATTATCAACGATGGCTCGCGCAAATACCTTTTGAAGCTGCTTGACGGATGGCTGATGTGTATTGGTGCAGAGGCGCACCTATATTGAGCGTTCCGGTTCTGAGTGCACCATAATAGTGCTGATAGTGCTCTGTATTGATATTGAAATTTTATAAGTCACTGTTTTTATTGCGCTGCACAATATTGGTGCGTTTCTTGCTAAGGGTTCAGGCTAAATTTTGGTCACAAATCATAAGGAGCACAGATGGAAGCCTTTCAATCCGGCAGCGACGTAGTCTTTTTGTTGATGGGGGCCGTGATGGTGCTGGCCATGCACGCGGGTTTCGCCTTTCTCGAGGTGGGCACGGTGCGGCACAAGAACCAAGTCAACGCGCTGGTCAAGATCATCGGTGATTTCTCCATCTCCACCATCGCCTATTTTTTCATCGGCTACAGTGTGGCCTACGGCGTGTCGTTTTTCGAGGCGGCCCCGGCGCTGACGGACAAGAACGGTTATGAGCTGGTCAAGTTCTTCTTCCTGCTCACCTTCGCTGCCGCCATCCCGGCCATTGTCTCCGGCGGCATCGCCGAACGCGCCCGCTTCAATCCGCAGCTGGCGGCGACGTTCCTATTAGTGGGCTTCATCTATCCCTTTTTCGAGGGCATCACCTGGAACGGCAATCTCGGGATACAGGCCTGGCTGGAGGCAAGCTTCGGCGCCGCTTTTCATGACTTCGCCGGCTCCGTTGTGGTGCACACCGTGGGCGGTTGGATCGCCTTGGCGGCGGTGCTGTTGTTGGGGCCGCGCCACGGCCGTTACGGCAAGGACGGTGTGATGTTCGCCCACCCGCCTTCGAGCATACCGTTTCTGTCCTTGGGGGCATGGATACTGACGGTAGGCTGGTTCGGCTTCAACGTCATGTCGGCCCAGTCGGTGGAAGGGGTCAGTGGGCTGGTGGCCTTGAATTCGCTCATGGCTATGGCCGGCGGTGTGCTGGCGGCCTTGTTCGTGGGCCGCTTCGACCCGGGTTTTGTCCACAACGGTCCGTTGGCCGGGCTGGTGGCCATCTGTGCCGGCTCCGATGTGGTCCATCCGCTCGGGGCACTATTCATCGGCCTGGTGGCCGGGGCGCTGTTCGTTTGGACCTTCACCCTGACCCAGAATCGCTGGAAGATCGACGACGTACTGGGCGTCTGGCCGCTGCACGGGCTCTGCGGGGTCTGGGGTGGGCTGGCAACCGGTGTCTTTGGTGCCACGGTGCTGGGCGGCATGGGCGGTGTCAGTTTCATGTCCCAGTTGGTCGGTACGCTGCTCGGCGTGGTGGTGGCCTTGGGCGGTGGTTTTGTCGTCTATGGCGTGCTGAAGCAGGTGGTCGGCCTGCGCCTGAGCCAGGAAGAGGAGTACGAGGGGGCCGATATCAGTATCCATAAAATCGCCGCCAATCCCAAGTACGACTGACGCGGATCGGGTCAATGCCGACCGGAAGGCCCGCCCCTGGCGGGCTTTTTTGGTTGCAGGGGGCGAAAAATGCTAAAATCCGCCTCCCTTTCGGTTTAAATCGCTGAAGACATGGAACAGAAGCTTTTCATCAAGACCTACGGCTGCCAGATGAATGAATACGATTCATCCAAGATGGCGGACCTGCTGCGCGACTCCCACGGCCTGGTGCTGACCGATCGGCCGGAACAGGCGGATGTGCTGTTGCTCAACACCTGTTCTATCCGCGAAAAGGCACAGGAAAAGGTCTTTTCCCAGCTCGGCGTGTGGCGCGAGTGGAAGCAGGCTCGTCCCGACCTGGTCATCGGTGTGGGCGGTTGCGTCGCCAGCCAGGAAGGGGAGGCCATCCGCAGTCGCGCACCTTACGTGGACGTGGTGTTCGGACCCCAGACCTTGCACCGGTTGCCCGAGATGATCGACGGCGTGCGCCGCAAGCGGGCGCCGCTGATCGATATCTCCTTTCCCGAGATCGAAAAGTTCGACCGCCTGCCCGCGCCGCGCGCCGAAGGGCCGACCGCGTTTGTCTCCATCATGGAGGGCTGCAGTAAATACTGCACCTTCTGCGTGGTGCCCTATACCCGTGGCGAGGAGATCAGCCGCCCTTTCGATGACGTTATCACCGAGGTGGCGGCCCTGGCCCAGCAGGGGGTGCGCGAGGTCAATCTGCTCGGCCAGAACGTCAATGCCTATCGCGGTGTGATGCACGACGGCGATCTCGCCGACCTGGGGTTGTTGATCCATTACGTCGCCGCCATCGACGGCATCGACCGTATCCGTTACACCACTTCCCATCCGCTGGAGATGCACGACAGCCTGATCCAGGCCTATGCCGAAGTGCCCGAGCTGGTCAGCCACCTGCATCTGCCGGTGCAGAGCGGTTCGGACCGCATTTTGGCGCTGATGAAGCGTGGTCACACGGTGCTGGAGTACAAATCCATTATCCGCCGTTTGCGCGAGGTGCGCCCCGACATCAGCATGTCATCTGATTTTATTATCGGTTTTCCCGGTGAGTCGGATGCCGATTTCGAGGCCACCATGCAGCTGATCGAGGAGGTGGGGTACGACCGTTCCTTCAGTTTCATCTACAGCGCGCGGCCGGGAACGCCGGCGGCGAGTCTGGTGGACGATGTGCCCTACGAGCTGAAGCAGGCGCGTCTTGCACGGTTGCAGGCGCGGATCAATGAAATGACCATGGAAATCAGTCAGGGTATGGTGGGCACAGTGCAAAAAATCCTTGTGGAACGGACATCTACCAAAGATGCCTCAATGTTCGCCGGCCGCACCGAGAATAACGGGGTTGTAAATTTCGCCGCGGAGACCGATATTATAGGTAAGTTCGTCAATGTTTGGATTACAGAGGCATTGCCCAACTCACTCCGTGGTGAATTTGTTGAGATCGCTGAATCAAAATCGAATGTCGCCCGCTGCGCATAGCCTTTCCATATTGCGTCATATCTCCACTCATACGTCATTCTCTAGGATAAACGGCTCCAAAACGTTTTGAACGGACAACCCACATCTTCCGATTTTCTCCTCGAGCCCGTCGACAATCAACGCCTGGCCAATCTGTGTGGCAAGTTCGATGAACACCTGCGTCAAATGGAACAACGCCTGGGCGTGGAGATTAATAACCGCGGCAATCTGTTTCGTATCATCGGTGACGACAATGAGCCGGTGAAAGTGGCGGAACATGTCATCCGGGAGCTGTACGCCACTACCGACCGCGAAGTCGTGACCCCTGAGAATGTACACCTGATGCTGCAGCAGAAAGCGAGTGCCATTGAGGTGGAGGTCCCGGCGGAGGTCAAGGGGGTGGAAACGGCGCTGGTCAAGACACCACGTGCCGCCATCAAGGGGCGCGGCACCAATCAGCTGCGTTACCTGCATAATATCCGCAGTCATGATGTCAATTTCGGTGTCGGACCGGCGGGTACGGGCAAGACCTATCTGGCCGTGGCCTGCGCCGTGGAGGCGCTGGAGCAGGAACAGGTGCAGCGCATCATCCTCACCCGTCCCGCGGTCGAGGCCGGCGAGCGGCTCGGCTTTCTGCCGGGGGATCTGGCGCAAAAGATCGATCCCTATCTGAGGCCCCTGTACGACGCCCTGTATGAGATGCTGGGCTTCGAACGGGTGGCCAAGTTGATGGAGCGTCACGTCATCGAGATCGCGCCGCTGGCCTATATGCGCGGCCGCACTCTCAATGACGCCTTCGTCATTCTGGATGAGGCGCAGAACACCACGCGTGAACAGATGAAGATGTTTCTCACCCGTATCGGTTTCAACTCCAAGGCCATCATCACCGGGGATGTGACCCAGGTGGATCTGCCGCGTGGCGTGGCCTCCGGTCTGCGCCATGCGGTGGAGGTGCTGGCAGGGGTTGACGGCATCAGTTTCACCTTTTTCAAGGCCAAGGATGTGGTGCGCCACGCCTTGGTGCAGCGCATCGTGCAGGCCTATGACGTCCATGACCGGAAACACCCCGCCAGAGAAACGTCAGAGAAGAAGCATGAACATTGACCTTGATGTTCAGTATGCCGTCAGTGAAGACGACGGCGAACCTCCCAGTCCGGTATTGATCCGCGGCTGGGTCGAGGCGGCACTACAGGGCCGGCGTGAGGTGGCCGAGCTGACAGTGCGCATCGTCGATATGGATGAGATTCAACGGCTTAACCGCAACTATCGTCATCAGGACAAAGCCACCAATGTACTCTCCTTTCCCTTCGAAACACCCACCGGCGTTGACTTGCCGCTGCTCGGCGATGTGGTGATCTGTGCCGCCGTGGTGGCGCGTGAGGCGCGCGAACAGGGCAAGACCGAGCAGGCCCACTGGGCCCACATGGTGGTCCACGGCGTATTGCATCTGCTGGGTTATGATCATGTGGAGGGGCGGGAGGCCGAAGCAATGGAAGTTCTGGAAATAGAAATTTTGCAGCGCCTGGGAATCGCCAATCCCTACGCGGCGGACGCGCCGCAACAGACCGTCAATTAAAAAACGAAAACAACTATCGTCAACACAGGAAAAGATGACAATGAACGAAGATCGATCGAGTGGCAGCCCGGCATCCCGCTCATGGCTAGAACGGCTGGGGCAGGTGTTGTCGGGCGAGCCCAAAGACCGTTTCGAGTTGATTGAGTTGTTGCGTGACGCGCAACAGCGGCAATTGTTGGATATCGATGCCCTGGCCATGATGGAAGGCGTGATGCAGGTGTCGGAGATGCAGGTGCGCGAGATTATGATCCCGCGGGCGCAGATGGTGGTGGTGCAGCAGGACATGGCCCTGGATGAGATCCTGCCGGTGATCACCGAATCGGGCCACTCGCGCTTTCCGGTCATCGGCGAAAACCGCGACGAGGTAGTGGGGCTGATTTTGGCGAAAGATTTGCTGCCCTATTTTATTGCTGAAAACGATGAGGATTTCTCGGTGCGTGACGTGTTGCGCCCGGCGGTGTTCGTGCCGGAAAGCAAACGCCTCAATGTGTTGCTCAAAGACTTTCGCAGTAACCGCAATCACATGGCTATCGTGGTGGACGAATTCGGCGGCGCCGCTGGTCTGGTTACCATCGAGGATGTGGTGGAACAGATCGTCGGCGAGATCGCCGATGAGCACGACATCGAAGAAGACATTCATATCAAGAGACAGAACGACAATCGTTACATCATCAAGGCGCTGACGCCGATCGAGGATTTCAATGAGTACTTCGGTGCCGAATTCAGCGACGAAGAGTTCGACACCATGGGCGGGCTGGTTATGCAGGCCTTCGGTCGTATGCCCGTGCGGGGTGAGATCGTCATGATTGACCAGTACCGTTTCAAGGTTCTGAGTGCCGACAGCCGGCGCATCTATCTGCTGGAAGTGAATATTGTGCCGGAACAACATCAGCAGGTACCACAACCCATGGTTCAGGATCAGGGGCACTGAGGGTTCTCCTCCAGGCCATGGATGGTTTTGGTTAGTATCTTATTCCCTGAAGGTCGGTGCCTGTGAACCAGTTTGCGGTGCGTTTTGTGCGATTGACCCAGGCCTGGCACGGCGACATGCTTGCGCTGGCGGCCGGCGCGGCCACGCCGCTGGCCTTTGCACCGCTCGGCTGGTGGCCGCTGGCGCTGTTGACCACCGCGCTGTTGCTGGCTGTGTGGCTGTTTTCCGCGCCGCGCCGCGCCGCCTGTCGTGGGTTCCTTTACGGCCTCGGCCTGTTCAGTGTCGGTATCAGCTGGGTCTTTGTCAGTATTCACTATCACGGTTATGTGGGGCTGGTCCTGTCGCTGCTTCTGACCCTACTGCTGATCCTGGTGATGGCGTTGTTTCCCACGTTGCTGGGTTGGCTGCTAGGGCGCTTCTTTCCCCAGGGCTTCGAGAGCCGCGCCACGCGCTATAAACTGCTGCTGGTGTTTCCGGCGGCCTGGTTGTTGATGGAGTGGACGCGTGGCTGGTTCATGACCGGTTTCCCCTGGCTCAGCCTGGGCTACAGCCAGACCGATTCGCCGCTGGCGGGATTGGCGCCCTTGCTTGGGGTCTACGGGATTTCCTGGGCGGTCGTGTTCAGCGCCGCGCTGCTGGTGGGGCTGCTGTTCGACAAGGCGGGGCGGATCTTTTATCTCGCCATGCTGGTGTCGCTTTGGCTGCTGGCCGGCGTGGCCGACACCGCCGATTGGACCCGCCCCAGCGGTGCGCCGCTCGATGTCGTCCTGCTGCAGGGCAATATTCCCCAGGACCTGAAATGGCATCCGGATGTCCGCCGCCCGACCATCGAGCTCTACACTGAATTGACGCGCCAGCACTGGGGTGCCGATCTGATCGTCTGGCCGGAGACGGCGCTGCCTGCTTTTTACTATGAAACCGAGATCTTTCTGCGTGATCTGGAAACCGAGGCGCAGGCGCATGACACCGACATGCTGATCGGCATGCTGAGCTTCGACAAGGACAGGCGCCGTTATTACAACACCATGATGAGCATCGGGGCAGAGCGGGGGCGCTATCACAAGAATCATCTAGTGCCCTTTACCGAATATCTGCCGCTGAAATCCATCCTCGGCGGGCTGGTTTCCTTCATGCAGGTGCCCATGTCCGATTTCAGCAAAGGCGGCGCCGGTCAGGCGCCGCTCAAGGTCGCCGGTCAATATGCCGGTATCTCCATCTGTTTCGAAGATGCCTTTGGCGAGGAGATCATCAACGCCTTGCCCGAGGCCACCCTGCTGGTGAATGTCAGCAATGATGCCTGGTTCGATGATTCATGGGCGCCGCCGCAGCATTTGCAGATGGCGCGCATGCGGGCCTTGGAGACGGGGCGTCCCATGCTGCGCGCCACCAACACCGGTATCAGCGCCGTCGTCGACGAAAAGGGCAGGATTATTAAAAAGGCGCCGCAGTTCGAGGTGGCCGGCATCAGCGCCACCATTCAGCCCCGTACAGGAATGACGCTGTATGCCTTAACCGGCAACTGGCTGGTGGTTGTAGTGGCGCTGGTCCTGGTCGGTGTATCATTTTGGCGCTTGAGAGCGGCGCGCAGCCTGAATGCAGACGTCGCGCGCTGAAGCATGATTGGGTAAAGGTATGGCCGAAAAGATTAAAATCACCCCGGAAAACAAATGCAGTTTCTGCAAGGGCTCCATCTGCTGTACCTATGTCACGCAGCAGATCGACACGCCACGCTCCATGAAGGACTTCGATTTCATCCTCTGGCAGCTCTCGCATCGCGAGGTGCAGGCCTACAAGGACGAAGACGGCTGGTTCCTGCTGTTCAATCAACCCTGCCGCCACCTGTTGCCGGGCGGCGGCTGCGCCATCTACGAGCGGCGCCCGCGCATCTGCCGCGAATACGACAACGATTTTTGCGAATTCGACGTACCGGCCCAGGAGGGGTTTGAGCTGTTCTTCGAGGATGACGCGGCGCTGGATAAATATTGTCGTAAACGCTTTAAAAAATGGGACAAGCGTTTCAAGAAGTGGGGCTATTAGGCGGCCAGCGCTCGCCTTGACAACTGTCATAATTCTTGCGCCCTGCGTGTGCTAAGATCGATTCATAACAAGACAAACTCCCCGTTATGGACGAAATCGATCTCAAGCAACCCGAGCTGTATGTCAACCGCGAGCTGAGTCTGCTCGAATTCAACCGCCGCGTCCTGGAGCAGGCCAAGGATGAACGTGTACCGCTGCTCGAGCGGATCCGTTTCCTCTGTATTTCCAGTACCAACCTGGATGAGTTCTTCGAAGTCCGCGTCGCCGGCCTGAAACAGAAGGCCGGTCTTGGCGCCATGGAGAGCGGGCCGGATAACATGACGGCGCAGGAAGTGCTCAAGGAGATCAGTCTGCGAGCACACGACCTGGTGGATGAACAATACCGCGTCCTCAACGACATCATGTTTCCTCTTCTCGAAGCGCAGGGTATCCGCTTCATTCGCCGCGACGACTGGAATGCATCGCAGCGGCGCTGGCTGCGCAGATACTTCAACGAATCCCTGCAGCCGGTACTGAGTCCCATGGGGCTGGACCCGGCCCATCCCTTTCCGCGCATCCTCAACAAGAGCCTCAACTTTATCGTCGCACTGACGGGCAAGGACGCTTTCGGCCGCAACAGCGGCCTGGCGGTGATCTCGGCGCCGCGCTCGCTGCCGCGGGTGATCCAGTTGCCGGCCGACGAGACCGACAGCGGACCGTACGATTTCGTTTTTCTCTCTTCCGTGATGCACGCCTTTGCCGACGTGCTGTTCCACGGCATGAAGGTCGAGGGCCTGTACCAGTTCCGTGTCACCCGCAACAGTGAACTGTTTGTCGACGAAGAGGAAATCGACGATCTGCTGCGTGCCGTGGAGGGGGAGCTGCTGACGCGCAACTACGGCGATCTGGTGCGGCTGGAGGTGGCCCATAACTGCCCGCAGGAACAGGTCAAGTTCCTGCAGGACCAGTTCGTGCTGGCGGATGTGGATGTCTATCAGGTCAATGGCCCGGTCAATCTCAACCGGCTGGCCGAGGTCTGCGAACTGGTGGACCGTCCCGACCTCAAGTATCCCTCCTTTACGCCGCGCCTGCCCCAGCAGCTGGCCGGCAAGGATATCTTCAAGGCCATCGCCAAGCGTGACGTGTTGCTGCATCTGCCGTTTGAATCCTTTCTGCCGGTGGTCGATTTCCTGAGGCAGGCGGCGGAGGATCCGCACGTGCTGGCGATCAAGCAGACACTCTACCGTACCGGGCCGCAGTCGGCGGTCGTCGATGCCCTGGTGGCGGCGGCCCATGCCGGCAAGGAGGTGACGGTGGTCATCGAATTGATGGCGCGTTTCGACGAGGAGGCCAACGTAGCCCTGGCGACGCGCCTGCAGCGTGCCGGCGCCCACGTGGTCTACGGGGTGGTGGGTTACAAGACCCACGCCAAGATGATCCTGGTGGTGCGCCGCGAGGGCAAGCGGCTGCGCCATTATGTGCACCTGGGGACGGGCAATTACCATCCGCGCACGGCGCGTATCTATACCGACTATGGGCTGATGAGCTGCAACAAGGCCATCGGCCAGGACGTGCACAAGGTCTTCAACCAGCTCACCAGCCTGGGTAAGGTGGCCAAGATGAACCGCCTGCTGCATTCCCCTTTTACGCTGCACCAGGCCATGCTGGATAAGATCGAGCGCGAGATTGTCCATGTCCGAGAAGGGCGGGGAGGGCGTGTTATCGTCAAGGTCAATGCCCTGATCGACCCCCAGTTGATCCAGGCCCTTTACCGCGCCTCGCAGGCGGGTGTGGAGATCGACCTGATCGTGCGCGGCATGTGCCGTCTGCGCCCCGGCATGCCCGGTGTTTCGGAAAACATCCGGGTGCGCTCGGTCATCGGTCGTTTTCTGGAACACACCCGGGTATTCTATTTCGCCAACGGCGGTGGGGAAGAGGTGTACGCCTCTAGCGCAGACTGGATGGAGCGCAACATGTTCCGCCGTGTCGAGATCTGTTTTCCCATTGAGAACAAGACGCTGCGCGAACGGGTCAAGCAAGATCTGGCCTGGTATCTAAAAGATAATACCCAGGCCTGGATTCTCAGCGCCGACGGCAGTTACGCCCTGCCGCAAATGGCGGAAGGGGAGGAACCCTTCTCCGCCCAACAGGCCTTGCTCAATGAGCTATCGGAAAGTTAGGGTTAACAGGCCCTAAGTAGTTAGCTGGGTTCTTCTTGGTACAGGCTCAGTTCAAATCCCGCATTGGCCAGATAGACCTTTTCCTGCTCCAGGTCCGCCTGGGTGAGCGGGTGTTGCTGCAGCCATGTGGTGTCGAGACACAGTTCGATTCTGGTTTTATTGCTGACGTTCAGCGTGAATGGCGGTAATTCAATGTCGCTGCGGCCACGATGCAGAATCACCGCCAGGCGCAAGAGTACCGACAGCCGTTTGACCGGCTTGCTGATGCGTTTGGGCAGTTCCTTATAGAGTTTAAGCGGCAGCTTGCGGCGGTGACTGCGCACAATGGCGGCGAGGAAGCGTTGCTCCTGCTGCGAAAAACCGGCCAGGTCCGAATGTTCGATAATATAGGCGGCATGATGGTGATGGCGGTTGTGGGCGATGTCCAGGCCGATCTCGTGCAATTCGGCGGCCCAGCCGAGCCAGTGTGCGGCATCTCCGTCCTCCAGCGCCCAGTCGGCGGCAACCTGGTTTAAGGCATCGAGGGCGGTTTGTTTTACCCGCTGCGCCTGGCCGGGGTCGGCATGGTAGCGCTGCGCCAGATGGATGATGCTGGAGTCGCGCACGTCCTGGTCCTGCAAGCGGCCGATCAGATCATGCAGCAATCCTTCGCGCAGGGCGCGGTCAGAGACCTCCATCTCTTTGATGCCCAAGGCCTCGAAGGTGGCCAGCAGGACAATGGCGCCGCCGATAAACACGGGCACGCGCTCATCGGTCAGGCCGTCCAGTTTGATCTTGTCGATGCTGTCGAATGTCCCCAGTTTCTCGATCAGTTTTTTCAGGCCGTCCAGCGTGATAGTGTCGCCGCTCCAGCCCGCGGCGCTGAGTACTCTGTTCACCGAGCGGATGGTCCCCGAGGCACCGATGGCCTGGTCCCAACCCACTTTCAGAAAACCGCTGACATGCGGTTCCAGTTCGGTCAGGGCGAAGATGCGCGCCTTTTCGATACGCTTGGGGGTGATGCCGCCGTCGGGAAAAAAGTTGCGCGTGGTGGTGACGCAGCCCATCTCCATGCTTTCCATGTACACCGGGCCGGTATCGTCGCCGATGATGAGTTCGGTACTGCCGCCGCCGATATCCATCACCAGGCGGCGCTGATCGGTGACCGCCAGACTGTGGGCGACACCGCGATAGATCATGCGCGCCTCTTCCACACCCGAGATGATGTCGATGGGATGACCCAGGGCCTCTTCCGCCCGCGCCAGGAAGCTGTAGGAATTATTGGCGTTGCGCAGGGTGTTGGTGCCCACGGCGCGCACGCTGCCCGGCGGAAAGTCGGCCAGGCGTTGGCCGAAGCGGCGCAGGCATTCCAGGGCTTGCTCCTGGGTCGCTTCGTCGATGTTGTTGTCTGCATCGATGCCGCCGGCCAGGCGGATGGCATCGCGGATGCGGTCAATCACCGCCACCTGGCCGTCCTGGATGCGCGCCACGATCATGTGAAAACTATTGGAGCCTAGGTCGATGGCGGCGGCGGTCTCGGGAGTCGGTCTTGATCTGGGCACGATAGGCCTTGCGTCGCTGTGATTACATTGATCGCAGTGTACCGACTTTTTTGACTTCAGGTAAACAAGGCCGGCGCCGGCTAAAACACAATTCGGCCAAGCTCCCGCCACAATGCGTTATAGGCCTGGGCGGCACGGCTGGCCGGCGCGATGCAGGCCGGTTTGCGCTCCATGCCCATGCGTTCGATCTCGCTGATGTAGGGGATGGGCGCCTTCAGGAACAGGGCCAGTTTCTCCGGTGGCTGTTCCATGATCAGGCGATGCATCTGGCGCCGCACGTCGACCATGGAGAAAAAGGGGTGCAGGCGGTCCGTGGGCAGGTCTTCAGCGCGGAAGTGATCATAGATCTGTTTCAGCGTGCGCAGCGACAGGGTGGTGGGAATGGTGGGAATCAGCAGCACGTCGGCGGCGTGAAAAATATTTTCCGACACCAGAGAAATGCTCGGGGCGCAGTCGATGAACACCAAATCGTAGTCGTCGCTCAAGGGCTGCAGCAGTTTGGCGATGCGCCGGGTCGGTTGTTTGCGCTGTTCCAGTAGCAGGTCCAGGTTGCGGCTGGAGAAGTCCGCCGGCAGCAGGTCGAGCAGGGCGTAGTCGGTGCCCTTGATATGGTCCTCAAGGTCGCCCTTGGGCTTGACCAAACGGCCCGCGCCGCCCTTGATCTTGGCCTTGATGCGGAAATAAAAACTGGCCGCCGCCTGCGGGTCCATGTCCCACAACAGGGTGCGGTAGCCGCTGTGGGCGCTGAGGTAGGCCAGGTTGACGGCGCTGGCGGTCTTGCCCACGCCGCCCTTGATGTTATAGAGGGCGACGGTCTTCATGGTTTGAACAGCGCTTTGAAACTTTTTCGGTTGGCGGCGCGGCTGAATTCGTCAAAGCGCTGGTGAAACCCCTGGCGTTGAGTCCGCTGTTGTATGTTGAGGCCGGCGATGACCTTGTCCAGGGCGACGGCGGTGGCCTCGGGCAGGCGCCCCTGGTCCTGCATGTCCCGGCGTAGGTGGGCGAAGAAATCGATATGCACGTGGATGTCTTGATACTCCCCCAGATTGTCCTGTAGGCGCTTGAGGATGGCGATGAGCTGCTTGAGTTTCTTTCTGGCATAGAGCGTGCGAAAAAATTCCATGAGATAACGCAGTTTTTTGCAGCTCTTGCGCAGGGTATGCAGATCCTCCGGCGGCGATGCATCCGTGATCGCCCCGCCTTGTTTCAGCACTTTTTTGTAGCTTTTCCAAATGCGTTGGTTGGCCACCTGTTGCAGCGGCCGCTTGGCGTTGGCCAGCCGTGTATTGGCCGGCACCGGGCTGCCCAAAAAATCGCGCCAGCGCCGGTGGAACCGGGCGTGGCTTTTTGAACCTAACTGACGACGCAGGTTTTGATAGGCGCCTTGACGCTGTTCCCGTATGAAGGTCAGGGCCGGATCGAGATCGGCCTGAAGGGTGCCGGGCAGCAATTCACGATAATCATCGAAATTGAGCAGCATTACATCCAGGTCACGCAACGGGGTGGTGATACGGCCCAGCCTGGACAGTTGGGCCCTGGCGCGCTCCACGGTCCGCTGCGGCATGATCCCCGGCACCTGTCCCAGCAGGGTGCGGCTGCGCCGGATCGCGATGCGGTAGTCGTGCAAAAATTCGCTGTCGATGTCCTTGATAATACCGTCTTCGTTGCGTCGCATCACCTCCAGGAAAAAGGCCAGCAAGCGTTTGATCTGCGCGTCGCTGCGTGCCGCGCCGTCGAGCCTGAGATTCGCCTTGCTGTTGTAGCTTGTGTCCATATCCAGGCGGCTGAGCAGCAACTGCAGAGTGCTGTGCCGTGTCGCTTCCAGTGAGGGCTCGCCCTGCAGATACTTGCTGACGCGTTTGTTGTCCGCCTCATAACCTTTGACGACGTTATGAAGCAACAGCTTCAGCGCTCGCCGATCAGTATGCGGTTTGATCCGTTCCACGCAGAGCGTGGCGGTGATTTTGTCCTGGGCATTGAGCCGGTGCAGACATTGTTGTGTCACCGTGGTGCTGATTTGCGGCAGCAGGGCGCGCATAGCGAGCATGGGCCTGAGCAGCGTTGCCAGCCGGGAGGGTTCCAGCGCATCGACAAAGCGGGGCGGCTTGGCGCTGTGCAGCTGGGTGACCAGTTCCAAATCACGCAGGTGCACCAGTTGCAGCAGCACGGCGTCCTCGTGATGCGCGGCCTGCAGGCAGTAGCCCTGCTTGAGCAGGCGCCAGTCGAAGCTGTCCAGATAGTCGCGTCTGAAGCGCTGTTGTGGTTCCTTGCTCAGGTCGAGGGTTTGGCCAAGCTGGCTGAGCAGCGCTGAGGTTCCGCTCTTCGGATGGATGACATAACCGTAAGAGGGCATGTGTGCTGTGCTCCTGGCGTTGCTGCAAAACTGCAGTCTAGCAGGCGGAGCGCATGAAAATTATGACAATTATGACAATCGCTAGCGCAAATCGATCTCGCCGGGGCGAATGATTTGCTGCAGCTTGCCGCACTCGGCGGTCAGCTGTTGCCAGTCGTCCGGCAGGCTGACCTGGGCCAGGGTGGCGGTGGCCATCAGCTTGCCCTTTTTCGAGCGCGGCAGGTTGGGGCCGCACAGAAAGGTGAGCAGCTCATCCATGCCCGGGTTGTGCCCCATCAGCATGATGTCGTCCATGTCCTGCGGACAACGTGCGGCCACCTCCAGCAGGGCGGCGACGTCGGCCAGGTACAGCCGCTCATCGAAATGGACCAGGGTATCGGGGATGTCCAGATGCTGGCGCAGGCCCTGCACCGTTTCCAGCGCCCGCCGGGCCGGGGAGCTGACAATCCATTCCGGCTGAATATGGGCCTGTTTCATCCATCGCCCCATGCGTTCGGCGGCCTTTTGCCCGCGCGCATTGAGCGGGCGATCAAAGTCCGGCAAGTCATTGGCCCAGTCGGACTTGGCGTGGCGAAACAGCAGCAGGGTCTTCATGCCCGGCTTAGGCCTCCGAGGGACGGATGAAATAGGTGCCGCGGCACTTGGGGCAGGGTGGAATGTGGCCGGTCTCGTGAAAGTGTAGTTCCTCGCCGCAATCCATGCAGGCCAACAGGCCTGGGCCGGTGATCTCGCCGGTGCGGTATTCGGTGGCCTCGGCCAGCTGTTCCTGGAATTCGAGCATGTCCAGCTTGGCCTGGTCCGCCACACTCAGAAACATGTCGAAGAGCTGGTTTTCGATCAGGTTGAGATCGATGCGCAGCCAGTCCTTCAGTTCCTGGGCCTCGTCGCCGGCCAGGTATTCGCCGGCGTCCTGCAGGTCGCGGCGCAGGTAGTCGCCGATCTGCACCGCTTCTTCGCGGCTCAGCTCGCCCAGCTCCACGGCCTTTTCCTCGGCCGCCTCGATGGCTTGGCGCAGGCGTGGTTCGGCGGCCTTTTCCGCCTTGCCCAGGGTCTCTTTGACCCGGCGCATCATCTGGTTATAGGCATGAACCTGATTTTCGTTATGCCGGCTTTCTTCGCTCATGACGCATCCTTCCTTTATGGTTCCTACTCCGATAGTGTTGGTCTTGGCGCAAAAAAGTGCAAGCCCGATCATGAGGCAGAGGCGGTGTCAGGCGGAGTGTTCCAGTCTTGAATTTTTGGATGTGAGCGCTCCTTCGCTCCGTACGATCAGCCAATAGCTGATTCCCAGTGACATGACGATTGCACCGAGTCCCAGCAGATAAAGCGGTTCTAGCTTTTCCAGGTCCAGGGCGATCACTTTTCTTGCCACTGCCATGAGCGCCGTCGCGACCACCAGTTGGACGGGAAATACGTCGGTCCTGATATAGAGGGTGATGTTGGTGAATATCTCATAGGCGATCAGTACGGCCAGAAAGGCGCCAAACGTGGTCATGATATCGCGGATCTGGAAATAGGGCGGGTGCGCCAGCTGGGAATAGACGATGTAGATGACGTCGAAGACCCCCCAGAGAATAACCAGTGTCATCAGGATGGCGAGAAATTTTGTGGCGGCCCGGATTGTCCAGTGTAAGTAATTGAGCAGCAGGTCGTTGTGTTTAATGGGAAACTCGCTGTGGGCAAGTGTTGAATTGGTGGGGTTGTTCATAGTGAAGGCGTCCTTATCAGTGGTGACAAGATGCCCGGGCATAGCGCTTGCTCGCCGGGACTTGAGAGACAAATACTTTAGAAAATGCCGTGTGTTCGAAGTTCACGGCCGGTTGCTGTGGCAATGAATTCCGGAAGAGGTTTTTCACGACGCAAGGCGGCGACTAAAACGGTAAATTCAGGGGTAAGGATGGGGCTTTTTTGAGGAGGACCGTGGTGGTCGAGACTTTAATCGATCTTCGTGTGTCGCCGGGAATGAGGGTTCTCCAGTGGCATAAGATCAGCCTAATGGGCACGCACGGGGCAGTCGGGCGACTGGGTGTGTAAGCCTGGGGCGCCATACGGTACTATAAGGGGTTCCGATTCACGATATTGAACAGACGAAGGTCATGATGGACGCGCACTATTCGCCCGCCGACGTTGAACAGGCGGCCCAGGCGTACTGGGAGAAAAATCAGAGTTTTACCGTCACCGAGGATGCTTCCAAGGAGAAGTACTATTGCCTTTCCATGTTCCCCTATCCCAGCGGCCGGCTGCATATGGGCCACGTGCGCAACTACACCATCGGCGACGTCATCACCCGCTTCCAGCGCATGCAGGGCAAGAACGTGCTGCAGCCCATGGGCTGGGACGCCTTCGGCCTGCCGGCCGAGAACGCCGCCATCAAGCACCACGTGGCCCCGGCCAAGTGGACGCGCGAAAACATCGGCTATATGCGCGGCCAGCTCAAGCGCCTCGGTTTCGGTTATGACTGGAACAGCGAGCTAG
This sequence comes from Candidatus Tenderia sp., assembly GCA_030148045.1. Taxonomy (GTDB): domain Bacteria; phylum Pseudomonadota; class Gammaproteobacteria; order Tenderiales; family Tenderiaceae; genus Tenderia. Next base: position 14,223 of record JASBUE010000169.1, on the reverse strand, counting down.
CCACCTGCGACCCGGATTACTACAAGTGGGAGCAGTGGCTGTTCACCCGCCTGTTCGAAAAGGGCCTGGTCTACAAAAAGACCGCCGCGGTCAACTGGTGCCCCAACGACCAGACCGTGCTGGCCAACGAACAGGTCATCGACGGTTGCTGCTGGCGCTGCGACACCGTGGTGGAGCGCAAGGCGATCCCGCAATACTTCATGAAGATCACCGCCTACGCCGACGAGCTGCTGGCCGGCCTGGACAAGCTCGACGGCTGGCCCGAGCAGGTGCGCAGCATGCAGCGCAACTGGATCGGCCGCTCCGAAGGGGTGGAGATCGAGTTCGACGTCGCCGGTCATGACGATACCTTGCGCGTCTTCACCACCCGTCCCGATACCCTCATGGGCGTTACCTATGTCGCCGTGGCCGCCGAGCATCCTTTAGCCTTGCAGGCCGCCCAGGTGCATCCCGAGCTGGCCGCATTCATCGAAGCGTGCCGCAAAACCGGCACCGCCGAGGCCCAGCTGGAGACCATGGAGAAGCGCGGCATCGACACCGGCCTGAAGGCCATCCACCCCGTCAGCGGCGCAGAGGTGCCCATCTGGGTGGCCAACTTCGTCCTGATGGGCTACGGCACCGGCGCGGTTATGTCCGTGCCCGCCCACGACCAGCGCGACTGGGAATTCGCCAAAAAATACGGTCTGACCATCAAACAGGTGATTGCGCCACTCGCGGATCAGGAAATTAAGGAGTGTATCAACACGGCGCGAGGCAGGGTGACGACGGTGATGGACGTCGATCTGGAGCGGCAGGCCTTTACCGAAAAAGGCGTGTTGATCGATTCCGGCGACTTCAGCGGTATGTCATCCCAAGGTGCCTTCGACGCCATCGCCGACTATCTCAGCAGCAAGGGCAAGGGCGAGAAACAGACCACTTACCGCCTGCGTGACTGGGGTGTGTCACGCCAGCGTTACTGGGGTGCGCCCATTCCCATCATCAACTGCGCCGCCTGCGGCGAAGTGCCGGTGCCCGAAGATCAACTGCCCGTGGTGCTGCCGGAGGATGTCATCCTCGACGGCGTGCGTTCGCCCCTCAAGGCCGATCCCGAATGGCGCAAGACCACCTGCCCCAAATGCGGCGGCGCGGCCGAGCGCGAGACCGACACCTTCGACACCTTCATGGAATCGAGCTGGTATTACGCCCGTTACTGCTCGCCCAGAAATGATAAAGCCATGCTGGACGAGGCGGCCAACTACTGGCTGCCAGTGGATCAGTACGTCGGCGGTATCGAACACGCCATCCTGCACCTGCTCTATGCCCGTTTCTTCAATAAATTGATGCGCGACGTACAGGATGTGCTAGTGCCGCGGGAGGCAGGGATGCCGGGAGCGGCCGATGCCGGCGCATTAGTTAACGACGAACCCTTCAACAATCTGCTGACCCAGGGCATGGTGCTCAAAGACGGCGCCAAGATGTCCAAGTCCAAGGGCAACACCGTCGACCCGCAGGAACTGATCGAACAGTACGGCGCCGACACCGCACGCCTGTTCATGATGTTCGCCGCGCCGCCGGAGCAGTCGCTGGAATGGTCCGACTCCGGTGTGGAAGGGGCCTCGCGCTTTTTGAAAAAGATCTGGAATTTTGCCCATAGCAACCAGGCCGCCTTGGGTGCGGATAAATCCTTTGATGCCGCCAATGCCGACAAGGGCCAGCAAGCCGCCCGCCGTGAGGTGCATGAAATCCTGAAACAGGCCCTGTTCGATTTCGACAAGCAACAGTTCAACACCGTGGTGGCCGCCTGCATGAAGATCATGAATGTGTTGCCGGGTATCAATGAAGGTGGTGCCCGTGACGCCGCCGTCAATGAAGGCTTCAGCATCATGTTGCGCCTGTTGTCGCCCATCGCCCCCCACATCACCCACGTGCTGTGGCGCGATCTGGGTTACGGCGATGACATCCTCGCCGCCCCCTGGCCCCAGGTGGACGAGTCCGCCTTGGTGCGCGACTCCATCGAGATGGTGGTGCAGGTCAACGGCAAGCTGCGCGGCAAGGTCGATGTGCCCGCCGCTGCAGGCAAGGACGCCATCGAGGCGGCGGCGCTGGCGGACGGAAACGTGCAGAAATTCACTGCCGGCAAGGATATCGCCAAGGTGATCGTGGTGCCCGGCAAGTTGGTGAATATCGTTGTCAAAGGCTGAGCACACCCTGCGATTTGTCACCTTGTTGTTGGTCGTTGCTATTCTGGTAACGGCATTAAATGGCTGTGGCTGGCGCCTGCGCGGTTCGCAGACCATGGATGTCACCCTGCCGCCGGTCTATCTGGATATTCGCAGCGCGAGTGCCGAGTTGCGCCGTGAATTGTTCCAGGCCCTCGAGTCGGCCGATGTCACCCTTGTCAATCAGGCGGCCGAGGCCGGGCTGCTGCTCACCATCCACAACGAACAACGCGGCCGCCGTGTGCTGGCGGTGGACAGCGGCGGCCGGGTGAGCGAGTACGAATTGCAGTACACGCTGGTCTTTTCCGTGCGCGACCATGGCGGCGAGATTCTGATTCCGCAGGACAGCATCCTCCAGCAGCGCGACTACCGTTTCGACGAGGCCGAGGTGCTGGCCAAGGGCGACGAGGAACGCAGGCTGTTCGATTTCATGCGGCGCATGTCCATCCAGGCACTGATGCGGCGTCTCCATGCGCTGGACAGCGGTGCGCAAGACGACACTCCGGCGCAAATTGAAACAGAGCGGCTGGATGCAGATTAAACCGGAGCAGTTGAATGCCCAGCTGAAACAAGGGCTGGCACCCATCTACTTCGTCAGCGGCGACGAAGCGCTGCTGGTGCAGGAGGCCTGCGATGCCATCCGCGCCGCCGCGCGCCAGGCCGGTTGCAGCGAGCGCGAAGTGCATCACGTGGAAGGCGGCTTCGACTGGCAAGGATTCCTGCAATCCGGCGACGCCATGTCCCTGTTCGCCGATCGCAAGCTGATCGAACTGCGCCTGCCCACCGGCAAGCCGGGCGATGCCGGCAGCAAGGCGCTGCAGGCCTATGCCGAGCGTCTCTCCGAAGACAACATCCTGCTCGTCATTTCCGGTAAGCTGGAGGGTAGCGCCCGCAGCAGCAAGTGGTACAAGACGCTGGACAAGGCCGGTGCCGTGGTCACCGTTTGGCCCATGGACCTGAAACAACTGCCCGGCTGGGCCATGCGGCGCATGAAGGAGAAGGGCTTGCAGCCGAGCCGGGAGGCGGTGGCCCTGCTGGTGGAGCGGGTGGAAGGCAATCTGCTCGCCTGTGCCCAGGAGATCGAAAAACTACGCCTGTTGCACGGCACCGGTCCGGTGGACGTGGACCGGGTCGCCGCCAGCGTTGCTGACAGCTCGCGCTTCGATATCTATAAACTGGTGGACGGCGCCCTGCAGGGTGATGCCGTGCGCACCACCCGCATCGTCAACGGTCTCAAGGGCGAAGGGGTGGAGCCGGTGCTGGTGCTGTGGGCCCTGAGCCGTGAAATCCGCGCCATGGCCGGCATGGCCTTCGAGCTGTCCCAGGGCGCCCGCGGCGAACAGGTGCTGGCCAAGCACCGCGTCTGGGAGAAACGCAAACCGCTGGTGCGCGTCGGCCTCAAGCGCCATTCCCCGGCCCACTGGCAGGCCATGCTCGACCGCTGCGCCGAGATCGACGCCATGATCAAGGGCGGCCGCGCGGGGAATGTGTGGGACGAATTGCTGGAGCTGAGTTTGTGGCTGGGGGGAATACAGCTGCATCAAGGGGTGCGCAGGGCGGTGTAGCGTTTCGGTTTAACTGTCAGCCCGTCCGGGTAGGGGAAGCGCCATGTTTATCAGTATTCTCGACCTTTTCAAGATCGGCATCGGACCGTCCAGTTCCCATACCATGGGTCCCATGATCGCCGCCGCGGATTTTGCCGTGCGAGTACAACGTCATGTGGCCCAGGCCGGGGTGTCTGCAGCGCTTGGAATACGCTGCACCCTCAAAGGCTCACTGGCCTATACCGGCAAGGGTCACGGCACCGACCGCGCCGTGGCCTTGGGGCTGCACGGGCATTCCCCCAAGGGCGTGGCGGGACAGGATGTGGATGCGCTGCTCGAGCGCGTTTGGGCTGCCGATGTACTACCACTGGAGTCGCCCCGCCCCATCCGTTTCTCTGCGCCCGACGATGTCGTGTTCGACCGGGGCGCGGCGCTGCCGCAACATCCCAACGGCATGGTTTTCGCCTTGATCTACGCGGCCGGCGATGAGGTGTTGTTGCAGGCGACCTACTTTTCCATCGGTGGTGGTTTTGTCAGCACCCTGGCGGAGATCGAGCAGCTGGTGGCCCCCTTGAAGATGGCCCCGGCGGTGGGTTGTCCCTATCCCTTCGATTCGGCCCACTCCATGCTGCAGATGAGTGCGGACAGCGGTCTGTCCATCGCCGCCATGAAACGGGTCAACGAATTGGAGCACATGACGGCGCAAGCATTGGACGGGGGGATGGACGATATCTGGGTGGCAATGCGGCGCTGCATCGAGTTGGGGCTGGCCGCCGAGGGTGCCCTGCCCGGCGGCCTCAATCTGCCGCGTCGCGCCAAGCAGTTATACGATCAACTCCGGCGTCAGCCGGACAAGGCCGCCCTCAATGATTGGCTTTGTGCCTACGCCATGGCGGTAAACGAGGAGAATGCCGCTGGTCACATGGTGGTGACCGCGCCCACCAACGGCGCCGCCGGCGTCATCCCGGCGGTGTTGTATTACTTAAGCGAGCACGAGGGTGGTAGTGCGGCGCAGGTGCGCGAGTTTTTGCTCACCGCCGCGGCCATCGGCGGCATCATCAAGCATCGTAGTTCCATTTCCGGCGCCGAGGTTGGTTGCCAGGGCGAGGTGGGCTCGGCCGCCGCCATGGCCGCGGCGGGGCTGTGCGCGGCGCGCGGTGGCACGGCGCAGCAGATCGAGAATGCGGCAGAGATCGCGCTGGAACATCACCTTGGGATGACCTGCGATCCGGTCAACGGGCTGGTGCAGGTGCCCTGTATCGAACGTAACGGCTTCGGCGCCATCAAGGCCTATACCGCCGCCTCTCTGGCATTACATGGCACCGGCCAACATTTCATGCCGCTGGATAATTGTATCGCCGCCATGAAACAGACCGGCATGGAGATGTCGGAGAAATACAAAGAGACTTCGCTGGGCGGTTTGGCGGTCAGCATCACCGAGTGTTGAATTTACGGATGGGATGTGCGTCCCTATTACAATATAAGGTAGCCGCTAGTACTCTTTGATGGCGCGTGTCCCGGCCGGCCAATCCTGCTCCCTTCCGCCTCAAATTCGGTCACTGCCGGGACAATGTCCTCCGGGAATTGCTAAAATACCCACTTTCGCCCTTTGGGGTTATCGCACACTTCTCGTTGGGCTTTGCAATTGCTCAGCCCAACCTACGATTGGAATCGAGCCATGAGTGATATCGAACAATACATGACAGACGTCGGCCGCCAGGCCCGTACTGCAGCGCGCGCCATGAGCCGCGCCAACACGGCGGCCAAGGATGGGGCGTTGAACGCTATCGCCTACGCCATCGAGGCGCAGCAGGCCGCTTTGCTGGAGGCCAACAGTAAGGATATGGAGGCCGGCAAGGCGGGCGGTCTGGATGCGGCCTTGCTGGACCGGCTGGAGCTCAACGAGGCGCGCATCGCCGCCATGGCGGAAGGTTTGCGCCAGATCGTGGCGTTGCCCGATCCGGTGGGTGAAATCAACGACATGAGCTACCGTCCCTCCGGCATTCAGGTGGGCAAGATGCGCGTGCCGCTGGGCGTGGTGGGGATCATCTACGAGTCGCGTCCCAACGTCACCGCCGATGCCGCCGGGCTGGCGCTGAAGTCGGGCAACGCCGCCATTCTGCGCGGTGGTTCCGAGGCCTTGCACTCCAACCAGGCCATCGCCCGCTGCGTGCATGCCGGGCTGGAGCAGGCCGGTCTGCCGGCGGAGGCGGTGCAGGTGATCGAGACCGCCGATCGCGCAGCGGTGGGCCGGCTCATCACCATGCCTGAATACGTGGACGTGATCATTCCGCGCGGCGGCAAGGGCTTGATCGAGCGCATCAGTGCCGAGGCGCGCGTGCCGGTGATCAAGCATCTGCACGGCGTCTGCCACGTCTACATCGACGACGAGGCCGACCTGGAGAAGGCCATCCAGATCGCCTTCAACGCCAAGACCCACCGCTACGGCGTCTGCAACGCCATGGAGACCCTGCTGGTAGCGGAGGGCATCGCCGAGCAGGTGCTGCCCGAGTTGAGCGGCATGTATCTGGAGAAGGGGGTGGAGCTGCGCGGTTGCGAGACCACCTGTCGACTGGTGCCCGCCGCCGAGCCGGCCAGCGAGGAGGACTGGGATACGGAATACCTGGCGCCCATCCTCTCCATCCGCGTGGTCAAGGACGTGGACGAGGCCATCGATCACATCGCCGCCCACAGTTCCAACCACACCGAGTCCATCGTCACCGAGAACTACACCAAGGCACGCCGTTTCCTGCGCGAGGTGGATTCCAGTTCGGTGATGGTCAACGCCTCCACCCGCTTCGCCGACGGTTTCGAATACGGCCTGGGGGCGGAGATCGGCATCAGCACCGACAAGTTTCATGTCCGTGGCCCGGTCGGTCTGGAAGGGTTGACTTCGCAGAAGTATGTCGTCCTGGGTGAGGGCCAGATCCGCCAGTGATTGCGATCTTCGGCGGTACCTTCGATCCGATCCACTACGGCCATCTGCGCCCCTTGCTGGAGGTGAAGCAGGCGCTTGGTTTGGACGAGGTGCGTCTGATCCCCGCCTATTTTCCGCCCCATCGTGACGCGCCGGGCGCCGCCGTCGAGCAGCGCCTCGCCATGTTGCGGTTGGCGATAGACGATGTGCCCGGGTTTGTCATCGACGAGCGCGAGCTGCAGCGCGGCGGTCGCTCCTATACGGTGGATACGCTGCAATCGCTGCGCGATGAAATCGGCGCTGCCACGCCGCTCTGTTTGATCATGGGGTTGGATGCCTTTGTCGATTTGCATAAATGGCACGAATGGCGGCGCTTGAGTCAATTGGCCCATATCGTGGTCACGCAGCGCCCCGGCGCCGAGCTGCCGCGTAGCGGTCCGGTGGCCGAGTTGATGGCCACGGCACGCGCCACTGATGTGGCGCAATTACAACAACAAGCGGCGGGCAAAATATGGTTTCAGGCGGTCACCCAACTGGAGATCTCCGCCACCGCGATTCGCGAACAGCTGGCGCGCGTCCAAGATATCCGTTTTTTGCTGCCGTAGCCCGTGCGGCACCACATTGAGCGTGAAGCGCTCTACCAACACTGAGAGAGTTCGATGAAGGAAGAAGAGATTAAAAATCTGGCCGTCACGGCCCTGGAAGACATGAAGGCAGTCAACCCGGTAGTCCTCGATGTGCGTGGCAAGTCCAGTGTCACCGATTTCATGGTGATCGTCAGCGGTACCTCCGACCGTCACGTCAAGGCCATGGCCAATAATCTGGTGGTGGAGATGAAAAAAGCGGGTGTCAAACCGCTCGGCGTGGAAGGCGACAAGGTGGCCGAATGGGTGCTGGTGGACCTGGCCGATGTCATCGTTCACATCATGCTGCCCGACGTGCGCGACTTCTATCAGTTGGAGAAGTTGTGGGAGGCCGGTTCCATCGACGAAATCGCCGAGCTGCGTCCAAAATCTCAATCCTAAACGGGCACGATTTCATGCACATCCGCCTCATTGCCGTCGGGCAGAAAATGCCCGGCTGGGTCAAGCAGGGCTATGAGGAATACGCCAAACGCCTGCCGCAGAATTTCAGTTTAAAACTGGTCGAAATCGCCCCCGGCCCGCGCAGCAAGAGCAGCGACCCCAAACGTGCCATTGAGGAAGAGAGCCCCAAGATACTCAACGCCATCCCCAACAATGCCCATGTCATTGTCCTGGACGAAGGCGGCAAACAGTGGACCACCTTGCAACTGGCGGAGCAGATGCGCGACTGGATGCAGGGCGGCCGCGACATCGCCCTGCTGGTGGGCGGGCCCGATGGCTTGTCACAGGAATGTAAACGGCGTGCCGAGCAGCGCTGGTCTTTATCGAAACTGACCTTGCCGCACCCGCTGGTGCGTGTTTTGCTCGCTGAGCAGCTCTATCGCGCCTGGAGCGTGATCCAGGGGCACCCCTACCACCGCGAATAAACGCTGCGGTCATCGTTCTTGTTCTGCGCCTGAATCCGCACACCGGATGGCGATCCCCGTCATAATCCGGTCGATGGGTTCAAAAAATATGGTGGTACTGATCACCACCGATAACAATATCTGGCGCTAGCCAGACGGTAAAAGTGGTGATAATTGCGGCATTGATGGAGATGGAAAGAGTCTTTTTGCCGGATTGTCGCAACGTGTTCCGCCTCAGCGTTCCCCCAAGTAAAAAGCCGACCACCAGCAGAGTCACGTTGGCGATGAGTTCAAGGCGGGCGCTGAAAAAGTCCGGAATAAGATCTGAATCCTCTGCGCCGATGATGATTCCAAAAATGAGAAACAAGGTAATACACGGTAAAAACGGGTGCCTGCCCAAGCTTTAATCGTCCTTGTTTAAAGGTTGTCGGAATGTTTCTGCCACTTCTTATGTTCAGAAGGAGTGGCAACGCATTTTTGATCGAAAGTTTTATTTTTTTTATAAGCTGGTCTAATATTTTTTCAGGTGTGGTCGATTATGAGTTGGATGATGATATATGGAGTCTTTTTTGCATTCATTTGTCATTTGAAATTAAAATGAGTCCGCACTCTTTTTCGAATCAAATAAAATGGAGACTTTTTAATGGTAAAAAGAGCAACCAAAAAGAAGGCGCGTGCAAGCACTCGTGCCAAGGCGCGTCGTAAACCAGCGGTGTCCGTCGCAAGGGTTCTGAACGAAACGCCAATCAATGCCGAACACAAGAAGGCATTAACCGCGGCAAACCGTGCGGTAAAGGCACAGGACAGAGCCAATGCCGCGCTGGCGAAGGCGGTTGCCAAGAAAGACGCTGAAGATGCGCGTGTGAAAAAGGCGGTGGCCGCAGCCAAGGGCAAGAAGACCGCTGCAGCCAAAAATGCCGTGGTCAGGGCCCGCGCGGCCAAGGCCAAGGCAATGGATGCAGTCAAGACCGCCAGGGCCTCGGTGATCGAGGCGAATGCGGCGGTCAAAGAAACCATGTCTGCCATCGATACGATCAAAAGGAAAGAGGCTGCCAAGGAAAAGGCCGCGTCCGCCTTCCTGGCGAAATGGGAAAAGGCCTATGACCGCAAGCTTGCCGCAGCAGCGAAGAAGGCTCGTCGCAAGAAAAAGAGCCGTCGCAAGAAAAAGAAGGCCTGATTATCATTACCAACGGCCGGCAACTCGGGTTGCCGGTTATTCGAGAAGGCCCGCCTCGCGGGCCTTTTTTGTGCTGACAAAGAGACGGGATTGTTATTGTGGGCAACGCGGCGATCTGTTCGAACTGATATAATTGCCCGGAATTTTTCCATTCACTTGTCATAGAGTGTGTTGCATGAACACAGAAAACAAACCGCTGGTGGGGATTATCATGGGCTCGAGTTCGGACTGGGAGACCATGCGCCATGCCGCCGAGGCGCTGGAACAGTTGGGTATTGCGCACGAGGTCGAGGTGGTCTCCGCCCATCGCACCCCGGACAAGTTGTTTCAATATGCTGAAGCGGCGGAGGGGCGGGGTATCGAGGTGATCATCGCCGGCGCCGGCGGCGCCGCCCATCTGCCCGGTATGGTGGCGGCCAAGACCGTGGTGCCCGTGCTGGGTGTGCCGGTGCAGTCCAGGGCGCTCAACGGCATGGATTCGCTGTTGTCGATTGCCCAGATGCCGGCCGGCATTCCGGTAGGGACGCTTGCCATCGGCAAGGCCGGAGCAACTAATGCCGGCCTTTTGGCGGCGGCTGTGCTGGGCAACAAATATCCAGACTATCGCGACGCCTTAAAGCGGTTTCGTCAGGCCCAGACCGACACGGTGCTGGCCAGGCCCGATCCGCGAGAGCAGGATTGATGGTGATCGGCATACTTGGCGGCGGCCAGCTGGCCCGTATGCTGGCTTTGGCCGGTTATCCCTTGGGGCTGAAGTTCATCGTGCTGGAGCCGGCGGCGGATGCCTGCGCCGCCGACGTGGCCGAGCATTTGCAGGGTGATTATGGCGATGATGCATTGCTGGCCGAGCTGGCCGACAAGGCCGATATCGTCACCTATGAATTCGAGAATGTGCCCGCGGCGGCGGTGGCGTTTCTCGCCGAGAGAGTCGCCGTCTATCCGCCTCGACAGGCCCTGGTCTCCGCTCAGGACCGCCTTGACGAGAAGGCTCTGTTTCGCCGGCTGGGTATCGATACCCCGGAGTTCGTTGCCGTCAACAGCCTCGACGAGCTGGAACAGGCCATGGAGCAGGTCGGCTGGCCGGCGGTGGTCAAGACCCGCACCCAGGGCTATGACGGCAATGGGCAGGCGGTATTGAAACAGCCCGGAGACCTGGCGCCGGCATGGCAGTCCTTGGGCGGCGTGCCGGCCATCGTCGAGACCTTCGTGCCTTTCGAACGTGAGGTCTCCGTTATCGCCGTGCGCAGTACCAGCGGCGAGATGGTCTGTTATCCACTTACCGAAAATACGCATCGGGACGGTATACTGCGTCTCTCCATCGCCCGTTCCGACGATCCCATGCAGGAAAAGGCGGCGAACTACGCCGAACGTTTGCTGGATGAGCTCGATTACGTCGGTGTGCTCGCACTGGAGCTGTTTCAGGCCGGTGACCGCCTGCTTGCCAACGAGTTCGCCCCGCGGGTGCACAACTCGGGCCACTGGACCCAGGACGGTGCCGAGACCAGCCAGTTCGAAAACCACCTGCGTGCGGTGTTGGGTCTGCCGCTGGGGGCCACCGACATCGTCGGTTATACCGCCATGGTCAATCTGGTCGGTCTTATACCCGCGCCTGAGGATGTGCTGGTCAACACCCACTCCCATCTCCATCTTTACGGCAAGGAGCCGCGCCCCGGGCGCAAGGTCGGGCATATCAACCTGTGCGCCCAAAGCCGGGAAGAGCTGGCGGCGGAGCTAAAGCTCATCCTCGAACTGGCCGGAGAGTAATCTCCGCAGGGCCGGCTGCATCGTCGGTCTGTGCCCGGTCTCGGATTGTGTCTAAGCTTGTAGTCAGACCATTCCGGATGATGCCATGGAAGCCCATAGTTTTTTCCTACACCTGCTGCTGGTCCTGCTGACGGCGCGCATCTTCGCCGAGTTGGCGACGCGTCTGAAGTCGCCCTCTGTGATCGGCGAACTGCTGGCCGGCGTGGTGCTTGGGCCGAGCCTGCTGGGCTGGGTGGAGCCTGCGCAGGCTATCAGGTTGCTGGCCGAGATCGGTATCATCCTGCTGTTGTTTGAGGTGGGGCTGGGCACCGATGTGCGGCGCCTGATCCACAGCGGCAAACAGTCCGTCATAGTGGCCTTGGCCGGTTTCATGTTGCCTCTGTTGCTGGGATTTGCGCTCGGTGTCGGTGTGTTCGGCTTGTCGCCGCTGGTGGCGCTGTTTATCGGTGGGGCGCTGACGGCCACTAGCATTGGTATCACCGTGCGTGTGCTGGCGGACCTGGACCGGCAGCAATCGCGTGAGGGACAGGTGGTGCTGGGCGCCGCCGTGCTCGACGACATCATGGGCGTGATTCTGCTGGCCCTGTTGTACGAATTCTCCATCGGCGGGGGCGTCAGCCTGGTGAATGCCGGTAAGGTGCTGGTGTTTGTGGCCGCTTTTTTTGTTTTGGCGCCCATCGCCGCCAAGCTGATCTCACTGGTGATCAGGCATTTCGACGGCGTCAGCGGCCTGCCCGGTCTGATTCCCACCACCATCGTTTCGCTGGTACTGTTTTTTGCCTGGCTGGCCCATGTGATGGGGGCGCCGGAGTTGCTGGGTGGCTTCGCCGCCGGCCTGGCGCTGTCGCGTCGCTTCTTCCTGCCCTTCGGCGTAGCGCTGCGCACTGATCCCCAATTCGCGGCCAAGATCGAGGCGTAGATGAAGCCGATCATTCAGCTCTTCACGCCGATCTTCTTCGTCATGGTGGGGTTGTCGCTCAATCTGCATGAGATCGACTGGGGGTCGCCCTTTATCTGGGCCTTTTCAGTAGTGATGTTGATTGCGGCGGTGGTCGGCAAGATGGTGGGGCCGCTGTTCATTCAGGAAGGCTGGCCGTTGCGTTGGATGATCGGTATCGCCATGGTGCCGCGTGGTGAGGTGGGCCTGATCTTCGCCGAACTGGGGCGCATTAGCGGTATCTTTTCCAACGAGGTTTATGCCGCCCTGGTCATTGTGATTGCGGTCACTACCTTGTTGCCGCCGCTGGTGATGAAGTGGGCTTATACCCGCCTCCGCAGGCATTTTTGATGGTGATTCGTAGTGGGCTTAGTAAAGGCGGGCGCTTCTACCTTCGTTTTTTCTTGGCGCGAGGATGGGCCTTGTCGTAGACGCTGGCCAGGTGCTGAAAATCCACGTGGGTGTAGATCTGCGTGGTGCTGATATCGGCATGGCCGAGCAATTCCTGCACGGCGCGCAAATCGCCGGAGGATTCCAGCAGGTGGCTGGCGAAGGAATGGCGCAGCATGTGCGGGTGCACGTGTTTGTCCATGCCCTGCTTGATGGCCCATTGGCGCATGCGCTCCTGGATGGAGCGTTGTGACAGGCGCGTTCCGTTGCGGTTGACGAACACGGCGGATTCATCCTCGTTAGCGAGGGTCGGGCGCATTTTGAACCACTGTCGCAGTGCCTCCAGGGCGAAACGGCCGATGGGGGCAATGCGTGTCTTGGCGCCATTGCCGGTGATGCGCACGGTCCGGTCGGCCAGGTCGATGTGGGTCAGATCAAGGCCGGCGAGTTCACTGAGGCGCAGGCCGGAGGAGTACATCAGCTCCATCATGGCTCGGTCGCGTAGGTTCAGTGGGTCATCCGCTTTGATCTCGAGCAGTCTGGCGACTTGATCCACGTCGAGCACGTCCGGCAGCGGGCGTTGCTGCTTCGGTGCGCTGACCGTAGCGGCCGGATTGATGCGTGCCATGCCTTCCCGCAACAGGTAATTATAAAAAGAACGGATGGCGGAGAGGGTGCGCTGTATGCTGCGCCCCGCCAGGCCGTTGCGGCGCAGGCGGGCGGCGAAACTGCGGATGTGATGGTCGCGCAGCGCGTTCCATTCGGTGATCAGCTGTTGCCGGCAAAAATCTCCAAGCGTGTCGAGATCGCGGCGGTAGTTGCTTAGGGTGTGGGGTGAGACGCGCCGTTCATGGCGCAGATAGGCCAGGAATTTTTTGATTGCCTGGCCGTCGGGGCCTTGCGCTTCGCTGTCACTGCTGGTCGGAGACATAGGGCCGGATGGCGCGGCTCAGGACTTCGCCCAGGTTGCTGAGAAACAGGGTGCCTATATTGGTGTGAAAGCGGTGTTCATCGTGGCTGCCGATGGCCAGGATGCCGAGGTAATTGCACGCCGACGGGGAGCACTGATCGCCGCCCAGGGGGACCAAAGCGGTGGATTTGATCTGCTCGGCGACGTCGCCGAACATGTAGCTCAATTGTTCCGGTTTGAGTGTGCCGCAGACCGGTTTTTCCTTGCCGAGGATTTGCCTGAAACCGTCAAGGCGCGGGTCGTCCATGGGCACGAAGATGGTTTGCATCAGGTCGTTGTCGGGTTCGATCCCCGTCTTGTCCGTGTCGACGAACAGTTTGACGGTGACGGCGTCGGCGCCGAAATCGCCGCGCAGGCTGTCGTCCAGGGCGATGTAGACCTCGTTCAGGCTGCCGGCGTCCATCAGGGCCAGGGTCAGCGTGTGCATCCGCTCGTTGAGTTTGTCGTTGTCGCGCGCGATCTGGATCAGGTTTTCCAGCTGGGTTTTGAGTTTCCGGTTTTGTTCGCGCAGGGTGGTGATCTGGCGTTCGATCAACGACACCGCGCCGCTGAGCTGGTGACTGATATTGAGCTCGGCGAGGATATCCGGGTTCTGCTCGAAAAACTCCGGGTTCTGGTGCAGGTATTCGGCGATGGTTTCGGCGTCGAGCATGGCTGGTTCTTGGGGTTGGGAATTCTGCTTGCTGCTCATATTTCGATAGTTCCTTCGTAAACGTAGGTGGCGGGCCCCGTCATCCAAACGGGTTGGTGATCGCCCAGCCAGCGTATCAACAGTTGCCCCCCGGGCAAATCGACTTTGACGGTCTCATCCAGTTCACCCCGGCCGTGACCGATCAC